>JAILDK010000082.1 GCA_024689485.1 Fibrobacter sp. | reverse complement strand
AGCAAAAGATCGTGCTCGTAGGGGTCGCGTTTGAAGTCGTCAAAGGCCCATGCCGTCGGAATGAAATGGCCTTTCGCATAATGCAGGATCATGTCGAGCCAGAGTCCCCCGCCCGCGTAAAGCTTGAACGGGCCGCGCTTGTAAGAGGGCAGAACGACCTTGTCTAAATCCATGTAGCCGATGTCGATGTTCACATGGCGCTGTTCCGCGGATTCGGCGAAGGTCTGTTCCAAGGCGTTCGAGCGTTCCTTTTCCTTGCCGATTTCTTCCGGGGAAACGGTCTGTTCAAACGAAAGCACGCCGCGATATAGACCGCTTCCCATTTCGGGCATGTAATAATCGGTTTTGTCGAAGGGGTAAAGTTTTCCCAAGTGACGGATCGGTCCCCAGATCTTTTGCAGAGATTGGAGAAGGTCTTCGGGCCATTCGGCGCCCGGTACAAGGACAAATGCGAGAAGAGCTGCTTTTTCGGAAAAATGATGAGGTGTTGCCATGATCAATGCGTGTAAAGCTGGAGCATTTTTGCCATGAGTTCCAGCTGGTCTTCGGTAAAGTCTTCCGTATCTTCCGGATCATCGCTTGATGTCGGGAACATCGGGTTCAAAGCGTCGGGGCATGTGACGCCCATTTTTGCAAGGATAATGCGCGGCATCACTTCGGAAGGCATGTCGAGATAATCGGCAGAAATTTCGGAGTTTGCCATCAGCTGAATCAAGGCGCCGCAGTACGGAGTGTCATCCAATCCATCTTGCACGTTGGATTTGTCGAGAGCATTACTCACTTCGGTAGAAGTCGATGTCGTGTGACGCAATCCAAAGAAATGTCCGGACTCATGAATCGCGGTCAAAACGATTTGCAGTGCGCTTTGGGAAGTTTCCTTGCTGTTGTTTTCCAGATAATGCGTGCCGATGACAACCGTGCTGCCGTCGCCACCGCCAAAGTTTCCACTGTAAAGCGCCGAATATCCGAGGACGCCCGTTTTTTCAATCCGATGCACCAGGACGATATCCAGAGCGTTATAAATATCCGGTTCCGCATCGGAATTTGGCCAGCCGCCCAGTTCCGAAACAAAGTAGTCGTCGGAAGATTTTCCCGCAAGCCAGGGTTCGTTATCCGGGTAAGCATTGGAAACGTCCGAGCGCTCCGAAGCGTAATGCAAATAGAGCGTATCCACGACAACGCCCCCCGCCGCAAAAGAACTGCGGAACTTTTCGAGCATCAAACGGGAAAGGCTATCCAAGGAAACGTTATCTTGCGTTCCATCGTAAGAACCGGCGACAATCAGATTCAACTTGAAATGAAGGCTGTTGGAACCCGAGCCTTCAAAGCGAAGATTCTGAACCGCACCGGAATAGTATTCTCCGTCTTCCACAAGCGAGGTTCCCCAGAAAGCCAAATCGGATTCCTGGCAATCAAAGTGGTAGACCCAACGGCCCGCCGAATCCGTCGCTTCCAAATTCCGCGTGCGGTTTCCGACGGTGTAGGTCGTAGATGTTTTAGGAATCAGGCGATAAAGCTGGAGCTTGGGAGCCTCATGAGTCGAATCGGCATCGAAGGAAAGCGTGTACTGTCCGTTTGGAAAGACGCGCATCAAAACGCCCGTGCTCAAGTGCTGTTCCAAGGAATCGTTTGCGGCAGGATCGTTTGCGTAGATGGAAAATGTAGCGTCCAAGGGTTTTAAGGAAACATCATCCGACGAAGAAGAAGTCGCTTCAAAAATTCCACAGCCCGAAAGCGTGAAAAGCGAAGCCACTCCCAAAAAGGTGAAAATCCGTGATTTTTTCTTCGTTTTCTTCATTCGAGCGTCTTCCAATAAGAGAGTTCCTGCTATGAAACCAATTTAATCAAATTCAAGGAGAAAAGAATGCACTGGGAAGATTTGAAGAATTTTTTAAAGCCTCTGTCGGAGAGACCCGCCCTCGCCGGATTTTTTGCGGGAGTTCTTTACCTGTCTTCGGCCGAGTTTCCGCTTTACGGCGCAATCTGTACCGGAATTCTCATTCTCCTTTTAGCGATTCTCCCCACCTTTCCGCGTCGCACGACGCTCTGCATTCTGCTCGCCTTTTCGCTGAGGATGCTGATAACACTTTGGAATAGTCCAGAATATCCTTTCGAGTTCAAGAAACTTCCCCGGCAAAGTTCGGGCTTTGTCGAATCCGTATTGGACAGGCCCGAAGGTGTTGCGGCCATTCTCCAAAGTGAATTCGGAAAACTGCGCCTTTCAAAAAAAGAGCCTCCCTTCCCCGCTCCCGGAGATTCGATTCTGTTTACGGCAAAATGGTACCCGGTAGAGCCTCCTACGGTACCGGGCGGCTTCGATTCGCCGAAGTGGCTTCAAAGCCAGAAGCTCGCCGGATTTGGAAAGCTCGAAAAGTTTCAGGTTTTACGTCACCGTTTCATTCCGGAAGAAGCCTTTTCAAAGGTTCGCCACGCTCTCAAGAATTACTTCGCCCAATTTTTACCGCCCGCGGAAACAGGACTTTTAATCGGGCTTTTGGCAGGCGACCGTTCGAGCATTCCCGATTCGCTGCAAAGCGGATTTCGACGCGCAGGAATTGTGCATGTTCTCGCGATCAGCGGGTTCCATGTGGTGCTGCTTTCGGGAATGGTCCTTTTGCTTTTGAAGGCGACACGGATGCCGCATCAATTTGCCCGGAGCGCCGCCATTTTACTGATGCTCCTTTACGCTCCGGTCGCCGGAGGTTCGCCCGCCGTGTACCGAGCCGTTTTTATGTTCACCGTGGTGCAGCTCGGACAGCTCTTTCAGCGCAAGGCAGACAGCCTGAATTCGCTCGGAGTCGCCCTGCTGATTTTGACCGCAATCGATCCGCAGATTTTGTGGAATGTCGGTTTCCAACTTTCCGCTTCTGCGACAGGAGGGATTATTGCCTACGGAAAACATTCCCCCTTCGTGACCCAAAATGAAGCCTTAAAAAAGAATCCGCTTTGGAAATTTTTGGAATCGAATATTTTGAGTGCGATCTGGATTACGCTTGTTGCGACCGCATCGACAGCTCCCTTTTTGATTTGGTCGTTTCATTCGCTGTCGCCGATTTCCATTTTGGGAAATATTTTTGTCGTTCCGTTGGTGAGCCTGGGCATGCAAGCGGGAATCTTTGCGCTGCTTTTACCGGTTCCGTTTATCGCGAACTTTTTTTGCGCGGCGGCGGGATTTTTATTTCGCCTTTCGGCGTATCTGGTAAGCCGAATTTCTGCGGTTTCGATTGCCTCGGTGACCGTTGGACCTTTCCCCGCCTGGATTTTGATTCTCGGCGGGGTTCTCGTCCTTTCGCTCGGCGCTTTGAAGAGCAATCGTTTTGCGCGCCTTTTGGTGGCGAGCATTTTATTTGCCTTTGGAGCGTATTCGTTTTGCTCAGAACTCGGAGTCAAGTTAAAGCCTTCTTGGAAAGTGGCGGTTCTGGATATTGGGCAGGGCGACTGTATTTTTGTGCAAAGCCCTCGAGGAGACGCTTACCTTGTCGATGTCGGTGTGAATTCTGGAAAGCGGAACGTGGCAAACGATAAGATCATTCCCTTTTTGCAGGAGAGTGGCGTGTGGAAGTTGAAAGGGATCGTGGTGACGCATCCGGACTTGGACCATTTTTCGGGAGCGAGCGTTTTGATGAAGGAATTCCCCGTGGAAAATCTTTGGGTACAGGAATGTTCCCGAATCACAGAAAAGCCCGAATGGCAAGAAGTTATCCAAACCGCATCCGAAAAGAACATTCCCATTCAGGACCTGCGCCGCGGCATGCTCTTTACCGAAACGACCCGCCAAGGCTTGCACCAGGTGAACACCTGGGAAATGCGCGTTCTGCACCCCGACCCGTTTCACTGCGGCGAGACCAATTCCGAAAGCATCACGATCCGCATCTCGGGCGTGGGAGGCTCCATGCTGCTCACAGGAGATTTAACAAAAGAAGGCGAAAGAGAAATACTCGCCACAGACATTTCCCTGAAAACAGACGTTCTAAAGCTCGGCCATCACGGCTCCAAAACTTCCAGCTCACGGGAATTCTTAAAAGCGGTAGCCCCGGACATCGCCATTGCCTCTAACGGGCGCCATAATAAATTTCACCACCCGCACAAGCAGGTGGTGGAAAGGCTCGACAGTTTAAAGATTCCCCTGCTGAACACGTCCCAAAAAGGAACGGTCCAGGTGGAATTTGACGAAAGCGGTTATCGCATAACGACGGCGCTTTGAAAACTCAAAAATTGGAAAGCGCAATAATTACTTGAAGAAGCCGAGAACTTCTTCGTTCACCAAGGCGTTCGTCGCGACGCTTGTATAACCTTCATGAATCGGATGCGAAGGCGTTCCGTCCGCGTTGAAAAGCTTGGATTCGCCGTTCAACAGGGAGAACTTGCCGCCCGCTTCCGCAAAGATCGCCGGGAACGCGGCGACATCCCACAAGGAGACCGTCGGATCGATCATCGCTTCGGCACGGCCCGTGGCAACGAGGAAGTAACCGTAGCAATCGCCCCAGCCGCGGTAAAGCGAAGCCGACTTGCGATAGCGTTCAAAGTTTTCCGCATAGCCTTCGGTTTCAAACGTATTCACCGTTCCCGAAAGGGCAAGACCCTGATTCATCTTCGCCACCTTCGAAACGTGAACTTGTGCATTATCCACAAAAGCTCCCAGGCCCTTGCCCGCATACAGCATGTGATTCTGCGCCGGCAAATTGATGATACCCACCAAAGGCTCGTCCTTGTGATAAAGGCCGATCAACGTTCCGAACAAAGGAACGCCGCGAATAAAAGACTTGGTGCCGTCGATCGGATCGAAAACCCATTTGTATTCGGCTTCCGGTTTTTCAATTCCGAATTCTTCGCCGATCACGCCAAAGTCCGGAGTTTCCTTTTCAAAGACCTGGCGCAATTTTTCTTCGGCGCCTTTGTCTGCAATCGTAACGGGCGTGTTGTCCGGCTTCCATTCCACGGAAAGGCCCTTTTCGTAGTGTGAAAGGATCACAGCCTGTGCGGCGGTAGCGGCACGCTTCGCAATTTCCAAAAGTTCTTTGACTTCAGACATTTTGAACCTGACCGTTAAGCGTTCGTCCACTGGGTCGCCAGATCGATCAGCAGCTGATTTTCCTTGGGCTGTCCGATCGTGACGCGGACCCATTCCGGCATGCCGAAGCTCTTGAGGTAACGGATGATCATGCCGTTCTGTTCGAGGAACTTCACGAGTTCTGCGCACTTTTCGCCGATGTGAATGCAAAGGAAGTTCGCCTGCGTCGGAAGGACCTTGTAGCCGAGCTTCGTAAAGGCTTCCGTGAGCTGCGCGTTGCCCGCATTGTTCATGTCGAGCGTCTTTTGAATATGATCGTCGTCGGAAAGAGCGGCTTCTGCAGCGGCCTGGGCGGCGAGGTTCACATCGAACGGCGGCTTCACCTTCCAAAGAGCCTTGATTACTTCGCGGCTCGAGAACGCATAACCGACGCGGACACCAGCAAGACCGTAGATCTTGCTGAAGGTGCGATTCACCATCAGGTTCGGGAACTTTTCAAGCTGCGACAGGAGCTTCGGATAATCCTTTGCCGTCGCAAATTCCGAATAAGCCTCATCGATGAACACGAGAATGTTCTGCGGAACCTTGGCGAGGAATTCAAGGATTTCCGATTCCGTGTAATAGTAACCGGTCGGATTGTTCGGATTGCAAATAAAGATGGCGCGGGTCTTCGGCGTAATCGCCTGGATGTACGCGTCGAGATTCGGACGATTTTCCGTTTCTTCGACCGAGATGAACTTGGCGCCGAAAAGAAGAGCGGTCGCCTTGTACACGGAGAAGGTCGGGCGGATGCCGATAACTTCGTCACCCGGGCGGAAGTAAGCCTTGCCGACCATGTCGATGATTTCGTCCGAACCGTTGCCGATCACGATCTGATCCGCGTTCACGTGGAACTTGTTTGCCAAAGCGGAAATTAGATGCGGAGCGTTTCCGCGCGGATAAAGGTGCAGCGTGTTCACAATGTTCGTGTACGCTTCGCAAGCCTTTTTCGACGGGCCCAGCGGATTTTCGTTCGAAGCGAGCTTTACAGCGCTCTTCAAACCATACTGTTCACAAATTTCTTCAATGGACTTTCCAGGAACGTAATCGGAAAGATTTTCGAGTTCAGGACGTGTTTCGATCATATAACCTCTCGCGCGAAAATTTAGCAAAACAAAAAGCCCCAGCTTACGCCAGGACTTTTTGCAAACGGAATTTTTTTATTGCGAAGGTTACACAACGCGGGTCATGCCGGACATGCGTTCACGCAGCCAAGCACCGACTTCTTCCACCGGATGCTGACGGATGTTCTTGTTCACCTTGATGAGTTCTTCGTTATCGACAGCGGTGGTCTTGCCTTCGCCGTAGATAGCGCCGATGTCGTCCTTCTTCACTTCATTCTTCATGAAGTCAGCGAGGAGAGGCACGCACTTGTTGGCAAAGAGGTAGCAGCCGTATTCAGCCGTATCGCTGATGACGCGGTTCATTTCGAACAGCTTCTTACGAGCGATCAGGTTCGCGATAAGCGGAGTTTCGTGGAGGGATTCGTAGTAAGCGCTCATCGGCTTGATGCCCACGGAGCACATAGTTTCGAATGCGAGTTCCACGCCAGCCTTGATCATAGCGACCATGAGGACGCCGCGATCGAAGTATTCCTGTTCGCTGATAGCCTTTTCCGTTGCGGCAACCTTTTCGAATTCGAGTTCGCCGGTTTCGCCACGCCACTTGAGGAGGTCCTTGTCGCCAGCTTCCCAGTCCACCATCATGGTGCTGGAGAACTTGCCGGAGATAATGTTATCCTGGTGTTCCTGATAGAGCGGCTTCATGATCTTCTTCATCTTTTCGGCGAGTTCCGTTGCACGGATCTTAGCCGGGTTGGAAAGACGATCCATCATATTGGTGATGCCACCATGCTTCAAAGCTTCGGAAATGGTTTCCCAGCCGTACTGGAGGAGCTTCACAGCGTAAGCCGGTTCAATGCCAAATTCCTTCACCATCTTTTCGTAGCAGAGGATCGTGCCGGTCTGGAGCATACCGCAGAGAATGGTCTGTTCACCCATGAGGTCAGACTTCACTTCGGCGACGAAAGAGCTTTCGAGAACGCCCGGACGGTCTGCGTGGAGGCCTGCGGCATAAGCCTTTGCATAGTCCCAGCCCTTGCCTTCCGGATCGTTTTCCGGGTGCACGGCGATGAGGCACGGCATACCGAAACCACGGACGTATTCGCTACGGACTTCAGAACCCGGACCCTTCGGAGCGACCATGATCACGGTGATGTCCTTACGGATTTCCTGGCCTTCTTCCACAATGTTGAAGCCGTGGCTGTAAGAGAGGGCTGCACCCTTCTTCATGAGCTTCATGATGGCCGGGATCACGTTGTGGTGCTGCTTATCCGGTGTGAGGTTGCAAACGAGGTCTGCAGTCGGGATCATTTCTTCGTAGGTACCGACCTTGAAGCCGTTTTCGGTAGCATTCTTCCAGGACTGGCGCTTCTGTTCAATAGCTTCCTTGCGGAGCGTGTAGGAAACGTCGAGGCCGCTATCACGCAGGTCGAGACCCTGGTGAAGACCCTGGGCACCGCAACCGACGAACACGATCTTCTTACCCTTGAGGGCTTCAACACCACGGCTGAATTCAGAATGTTCCATGAAACGGCAGTGGCCAATTTCTTCGAGCTGGCGACGCAGCGGAAGCGTATTAAAGTAATTCATCTTTTACCTCTGTTTAATAAAATGTTCCAGCGAAAAATATAACAAAAAACGTCATAGTGAGGGCGGATAGGGTCAAAGCAATCCAAAACTTCCCTGCAACCTAGTCCTTGAGACAACGAACAGAAAACCCGAAGTTCTTAAAGTCGTAGCTCAGGTACGCGGGGTCGCTGTCGTAGTACAAGAGCACGCCGTACGCGTAGTAACTACTGCGCTCCGTAGAACTCCAGAAGTACGCGTAGCGGCCCTCGTAGTAGTAATACCCATTGTAGTACCTGAGGCAGGCAACGCCGAGAACCCTAATGCATCCGTGCCGTTGCCGCTTTCGCCTGCATATTCGCTCCAGCCGCTGGTGGATTTAAGGGCCGTACCGGCTCCATTCCACTCCTTAGCGTAATATTCATCCTCCACTCCGCCCACCGCCGAGAACAAGGTCTTCCATTCCGTTGTATCTGGCAGGTGCCAGCCCTCGGGACAAATACCACGGACAGGATATGTCGGCGAGCAAGTCTTTTTGTCACCGCAGCCCTTGCCGTTTGTGGTCAATGTGCCGACGCTGTCCATGGCTGCCGCCCAGGTGTACAGGCGACCGTACTTGGAGCAGTTGGAGGGATCGTCATCATAACAGAAGCTGTTCTCCGTCTCGTAATTCAGGTTTTCCGCCATCCAGGTTTGGGTGCCGATGGTCACCGTCTTGTAGGTTTTGCCGTCACGCAAATCTTTCAGTGTTTTTGCGGTTGCATCGTAAACACTGCCAGCGCTTATGTTTTCAGAAGAACTGCTGGATTGCGTCGTTTCACTCGAAGAGGACGTTTCCATGACACTTGAACTAGAACTGTCATTGCGAATCGTCGAAGACGATGAAGCTATCTCCACGGCACTCGAGGAAGACAGTTCCTCAATTTCCGTATCCTTGGCAGAGGCACTGTCATCCCCGCAGGCGACAAGCATCGCAGACAGGGCGAATGCACCAACAAACAGTTTCGTGAAATTCATGGAACCCTCCATTGAATCTATTTACCGCATAAATTTAATAAACAAAAAAAGTCCGGCAGGCGAAAACACCTAACCGAGCTTGGAGGGGGCTTGGCAACCTAGTCCTTTACACAACGAACGGAATGCCCGTCGTACTTATAGTAGTTGTACAGGTGCGCGGAGTCGTTGAGGTAGTACAAGTACACGTAGTACGCGTAGTAACTACTGCTCTCCGTAGAACTCCAGAAGTACGCGTAGTTGCCCTCGTAGTAGTAATTCCCAGAGTCGCCCCTGTAGCCGGCAGGCAACGCCGAGAATCCGAAAGTGTCCTCATTGGTGATTCCGTCATATGCAGTCCAACCCGTCTGCGACTTGAGCTTGGCACCGGCTGTGAAACTGCCGCCCACCGCCGTGAACAGGGTCTCGAATTCAGTTGTGCTAGGCAAGTGCCAACCCTCGGGGCAAACGCCACGAACGGGATAAGTCGAAGAACAAGTCTTATTGTAACCGCAGCCCTTGCCGTTTGTGGTCCATGTGCCGACGCTGTCCATGGCTGCCACCCAGGTGTACAGGCGACCGTATTTTTCGCAATATTCGGCAGAATCATTGTAGCAGAAACTGTTATCCGTTTCATAGTTCAAGTTCTCCGCCATCCACCACTGGTCACCAATTTTTACGGTCTTGTATTCTTGGCCATCGCGTTCATCAAGCAAAGTCCCATATTCGCAGTTGTCTTCAGTTTCTGTTTTGCAAGGAGTAGCCAAAGTTTCAGAACTCGAAGACTCCACCTCGTCCGCAGAACTGCTACTAAACTCACTTAACTCGCTACTACTTGAATTAGGAGTCTCGACAGAAGACGAAGACTTCTTCTTTTTCTTCTTTTCAATGCTGGACGAGCCCTGTTCAACCGAAGAGCTCGATGAGGACGACTCTACAGCCGGATCGTCATTCGGTCCAGCAGACGAGCCCGTATCACATCCGACTAACGCAAAAACAGCCAAAACTATCGCTGCAAAAAACTTTTTCATAAAGCCACCAGTAACCCGATAAAACAAATTCAACGCAAAAATAGCTTATTATCCTTCACGGGTCCCAATATTTCATCTCGACAGGTTACAAAACTATTTGATGAGCCTATGGATAAAGGTAAATTCTTTAATTTTAAGGAAAATCCTAATATTAAAACATTGCTTATGATCATCGCGATAAACAAAGAGAGTCCGTGGTGGGACAAGACTATCACTTATGCGAAAAATTGTCCATGGACGCCGGGAAAGCGTCTAGCCCGGCGAATGCTCCAACAGGACTTCAAGAAAAGGGAGAAAGTTTTTATTGCGGTGCATGGGGATGACGTCATCGGTTTCTGCATTTTTGAAGAAAGCGGAAACCTCCCCCAAAAATTTGACTGTAGTCCTTTTATAAATCTCGTTTTTGTGCATGAAAGTTTCCGAGGTCAGCGACTATCCAAAAGTTTAATCGACGCGGCGCTGCATTATGCGAAAGAACTAGGCTATAAAAAAGTTTATCTCAAAAGCGAGCACATCGGGCTGTACGAAAAATACGGATTTCAAAAAATCGCCGATTTTGAACCGATCGTTGGGCTTGCCAATCAACTTTTTGAAATTACTTTATAACGCAAAAAAAGCAGTGCAACTTTTGAATATTGCACTGCCCTTTTTTTTAACTTTGAACTTAATCCAACGATTCTTAATCCTTAAGACAACGAACTGAGAACGCGTTGCCCTTGCTGATGTCATACCTGTTTGCCGCATCGCCAACAGATTCAAGACTAATGTAGTACGACGTATAAGAAGTTGTTTCAGTAGCAGTCCAAAAATTGGACAAATGATTCACATATGAAAAGCCATCGTATTCTCGATAAAAGCCAGATGGAAGCGCCGAAAAGCCATAGTCATTGGTTCCACCACTATTACCAGACCAACTGCTCTGCGTTTTTAAAGCCCTGCCAGCGACACCTTGACCTCCCACAGCTTCAAACAACATCTTCCATTCAGTCGTGTCGGGCAAATGCCAACTATCAGGACACAGCCCTTGCTTTTTCAGTAACGATTTAC
>JAILDK010000047.1 GCA_024689485.1 Fibrobacter sp. | reverse complement strand
CACGGCGACAGAATCCGCTGCCTTGGTTTCTTCTTCAAATTCAGCAAACAAATCACGGACCTGCGCATTCGCCGTCGAAGCGAACAACAGTCCTGCAAATAAAGATAAAAGGGCAAACTTGTGCATTTGCTTGTAAAATAGCAAAAAATAGGACTGCAAACAAAAAAGCCGCCCCAATGGGACGGCTTTTCTTTTCAAAGCTTGAAAAGGAACGTTTCAGCTTAGTCAGCCTTAACGACCCAAACCTTCACTTCAGCGGAGACGTCACCGAAGACCTTGATGGTCACCGGATAGACACCGAGCTGCTTGATCGGTTCAGCGAGATCCACCTGAGCACGGGTGATCTTGATACCCTGCTTGGTGATTTCGTCAGCGATATCTGCAGCCGTCACGGAACCGTAAAGGCGTTCGCCTTCGACAACGCGACGAGAAAGGTTGACGGTAACTTCAGCGAGCTTAGCAGCGACTTCGCGTGCAGCGCCGAGTTCCTTATTGAAGAGAGCTTCCATCGCTTCGCGGTTTTCTGCAATCTTCTTCTTAGCTTCTTCCGTAGCACGGATAGCGAGCTTGTTCGGGAAAAGGTAGTTCATGGCATAGCCGTTCTTTACCTTCACCACGTCCATCATGCTGCCGAGGTTCGGCACATTGGCTTTAAGAATAACTTCCATTTTTGCTCCTTAGCGCAGAGTGTCTGCGACGAACGGCAAAATAGCCATGTGACGTGCGCGCTTGATAGCTTCGACGAGCATGCGCTGATACTTGGCACTCGTGCCGGAAATACGACGAGGAATGATCTTGCCGCGTTCAGAGATGAAGCGACGGAGAACCTTTTCGTCCTTATAATCGATGTACTGGACCTTATTTTCGGTGAACCAGCAGGTCTTCTTGCGACGAACGCGAGAATTGTTCTTCTTATCTTCGAAAGCCATTATTCAGCATCTCCTTCTTCAGCGTCGATCGGAGTCACATCTTCGGTCTGGCTCAAGTTCTTGTCATAGACGACTTCAGACATCGGATAATCCACGAGGGTGATCCAACGGAGAACGTTTTCGTCGAGCTTGAAGATGTTTTCAAGTTCTGCAACCACGGAAGCTTCTGCCTTGTAGTAGAAGATCACATAGTAGCCGTGAGTCTTGTGCTTGATTTCGTAAGCGAGCTTGCGCTTGCCCCAATCGTCGCGGCGAAGGATTTCGCCTGCTGCGGTAATCTTGTCGGCGAAGCTCTGAACTTCAGACGCGATCACGTCGTCAGAGAGCATGGCGTCGAGAAGCACCATTGTTTCGTACTGTTTCATAAAATCCCTTTGGACTTCAGCCCATATCCACCATGGATACAGGAGGGCCCCACTGTACATGGGGAACCCAAATATAGCAAAAGGCTAAAAAATCGTCAAATGTTCAGAATAAAGGCGATCATATTGGCGACGCCCCAGTCGCCCGTTTCGTTCGAAAAATAGCGCTTAGCGACCATTTCGAAGGCGATCCACGCTCCGAGGACGTTCCTTTTAAGATAATCCACGTTATTACGCAGATTAAATCCGAACCCAAGGTTAATCGACAGCTGACCAACCCCCGACCAGCTGTGTTCGTAGCCCACAGCCCCGTTTACAGACCAGCTTTCGCTGAGCGCAAAGCCCGAACCCAAGCTCAACGCGCCCGATGCGCCATCTAAGGAATATTCATTGTCGCAACCGACCGCCTCGTTCACCTCGTCTTCCGTTGCCAAAGAGGTCGCCGTCGAGCTTTCGTCCCGGATTTTATCCAAAGACGTCGATTCAAAGCCAAAGGCGGGTTCTGCAAAAAGGACCCAGTTCGGGTTCACCAGGTAATGCAAGCGCACATGGCTATGGTAGCGCTGATAAATCATCGAAATTTTATCGTCGATATTTCCGCCATACATGCGCACAGAAACGCCCGCGCTTACATGCGGCGAATAAGCATATTCCCCGGTTCCCTGCCACTGGGCAAGCACCTTGCAATTCTTTCCACTGGGAAAAAGTGCCCCACCGCCAATGCCCACGCCAAAGCCCTTTCCCTGGTAACTGGCTTCCCGCGGAAGGAGGATTCCCCCGTCAACGAGTTTTTTTCCCGCTGTTTGCACAGTATTCCCCTCATCCGCCAACAGCATCGAGCCGAGCGTCAAAAGCAGGACCGTCCAAATTTTGAGAAATCGTGCCATGTGATTTAAAATGTAGGAAAATTTAAAACGTGAAGAAAACTCTTTTTTTTCGCGATTTCTTTTGTATTTTACTCCCTGTTATCACAGGAGTTTTTTGAATGAGATTTGTGGGAAAAGCTTTTTCCTTGATTGCTCTTTTGGCAGCAACCGCATTCGCACAGGTAGAAGTCAAGCAGAACGCGCCAGAACTGATGAAAGATTCTTCCGGCACCACGATGAAAATCGATTTCACCATTCCTCTCGCCGGTATCAGCGACCCGGGAATGTTGTTTTCCCATTTTTCGAACAAGCCTCTCCTAATCTTCTACTTTAGCCCCAAGTGCCCGCATTGCCAGGCGAACTTTCCGCACATGCAAACCTTGATCAAGCAGTACGAAGAAAAAGGTTTGAACGGAATCGGCATCTCTGTCGGCAGCGGCATCAAAAAGAACGATGTGCGCCTGTTCATCGACCAGTTCAACGCTTCGCTCCCGATTTTCCAAGATGTAAACGCAAAGTTCGGTCCGCGTTACGGAACGGGCTACGTCCCGGTCGTCTTCTTGGTGAACAAGGACGGCTCGTTCTACCGCTTTAGCGATACTTCCAAGAAAAGCTTGGAACAGCTGCAAGAAATTTTGAACAAGATGTTCCCGTAAAAAATTTCTCCTTCTAAAAAGAAAGCGCGGCTCGAAAGAGTCGCGCTTCTTCGTTTTATCAAAACATTTACCAGATGAACTTCGAGCCAGAAAGGCGACGCTTGATTTCTTCCATCAAAGCGACTTCTTCAGCTTCCGTGTCTGCCATGAACGTGACGCTGAAACGGATGAAGTGACCCGCATCGTCCCAAGGCACAGTCGAAATCTGCTTTTCGCGGATGAGCCACTGCGAGAAATCTTCTGCGGTATTGAAAGTTTCACCGCCTTCGATTCCCTTCGGCGCCTGCGTGTACAAGTAGAAGCTTCCCTTCGGCTTTGTGACTTTAAAACCGACTTCGGAAAGAGCCTTCACCAGCAGACCGTGGCGACGGGAATATTTTTCGACCGTCTTTTCCGTGATCGACGGCGTGGCAAGAGCTTCCGCGCCGGCAAGCTGAATCGCCTTGAACTGGCCGGAGTCGTTGTTATCCTTGATGCAGGCAAATCCCTTCACGACCTTTTCATTGCCAGCGACAAAGCCCATGCGCCAACCGGTCATGTTGAAAGCCTTCGAAAGAGACTGGATTTCCACACCGACTTCCTTCGCACCCGGAACGGAAAGGAAGCTGAGCGGCGCATAGCCGTCGAAGGTGAGAGCCGCATAGGCCGCATCCGAAATCACGATGACTTCGTTCTTCTTTGCAAAGTCGATTACCTTCTTGAAGAATTCCACAGAGGCGACCGCACCCGTCGGATTGTTCGGGTAGTTGATGTAAAGAAGCTTGGCACGCTTTGCGATATCTGCCGGAATCGAATCCAAGTCCGGAAGGAAGTTGTTTTCTTTCTTCAGCGGAAGGTTATAGACTTCACCACCGAGGAAACGCGTCATCGTAGCGAGGACTCCGTACCCAGGAACGGTCACAATCGCAACGTCACCCGGATTGATGAATGCCTGCGGAATCATGGCGAGAGCCGGCTTTGAACCGATGCTGTGGCAAATTTCGTTCTGCGGGTCGAGGTCCTTGACGCCAAAGACCTGATCCATGTAATGAGCAGCCGCTTCCTGGAACGGCAGAATGCCGTTGTCCGAGTAACCGCGGTTTTCGCGCTTCTGCGCTTCGGCGTAAAGGCGTTCGACGACGACCTTGTCCGCCATCCAGTCCGGTTCCCCGACGCCCATGTCGATGATCGGCGTTTCCGGGTGATCCTTTTCCGCCTGACGACGGGCGCGCTTGATTTTTTCGAACTTGTACAGGACGGTTCCCTTTCCAAAGGAACTGCCACCGATGCGGTCTGCAAACAGATTTTGAATGTAGTCGGACATCTTTTTCTCCAGTGTTAAAATTTTCGAGAAGAAATTTAGAAGTCGACCTTTTTTCGCCCCATTTTTCTGCGCCCGATTTTTTGCCGTAGCGGGGTCATTTTTCGCTTTGAGGCAAAATTTTGCAACATATTTGTTATAAAGTGAAATTTCGCTGGGACGAGGCATCAAAAAAAGCCCGCCGGCGTTACACGGGCGAGCTTTTGAATTTCAACTGGAAAAAGAATTAGAGCGTCGCGATGAGCTTCTTTGCGCGGTCGCTGTAGACCTGGTTGTCGCCGTAATTCTTGAGAATCTTTTCTGCGGCGGTCTTTGCCTTATCCGGATAACCCATCTGGTTGTAAACGAGGGCGAGCTTCCAAAGAGCGTCCGCCACAGTCGGGACCTGATCTGCCGGTTCAAGCTTTTCGTAGCGGTCTTCGAGATCGCCCGTGCGCTTGCCGAATTCCGAGATGAACTTTTCGAGGAGGTTCACGGCTGCAGCGTAATCCTTCTTTTCGATTGCAACAGCGGCCTGACCATGGAGGGCACCGCCACGGATCAGCGGAAGCGAGCCCGCATTGTCCATCGCCTTCTGGTAAAGGATGGCTGCGTTGTCGAATTCGCCGTTCTGGAAGCGGATGTTGCCAGCGAGGAGAGCAGCCTTGGCAAGGGTTTCACCCTTCAGCTGCTTCGAAACGATGAGTTCTTCGTATGCGGCAAGAGCACTATCCTTCTTACCCGTATATTCATAGGCAAGAGCCGGACCCAGAAGTTCTGCCTGAGCGGCATCAGCCTTGTTCTTGGAACCCTGGAAATGAATGATCGCAATCACAACGATAATGACGACGAGGAGAATAGCCCCGACCTTCACTCCGTGCTGGATAAAAAATTCCTTCATATCAGATCCGGAGGCGGAAGTGCCCGCATTCGGCATATTATTCGGCATATTGTTGGCCATGTTTTAGGTCCTTGAAAAAAATTTTGAAATAAATATAGCATTTTTTCAAAAAGTTTGTTACATTTGTGCGCGTCATGCCACTCTAGCTCAGCTGGTAGAGCAGCTGATTCGTAATCAGCAGGTCGGCAGTTCAAATCTGCTGGGTGGCTCTCAAAAAAAGAACCGGATCCGAAAGGGTCCGGTTCTTTTTATTTGCGGTTTGCTTCAAGGCTTCGCCTTTTGCGAGTGACAATCCATCAGTGACGCCCCGACTACAGGTAAAGGCTTACCCCGCTCGTCACGCCCCCATTGAATTCATCGGAGCTGTAAGTCACAATTCCCCCGACGCTGAATTCTACCCAGCGATTGATTCGGTACCCAGCCGTCAGATATCCTGTGGTAATGGTGGGAACATCCAACCGAATGTTCTCGACTTTGGGATTTGGAGCGTATGCACTCACGCTGAGATTGAAAAAGAGTTTTTCCAAATAAAATCCGGCATAGCCGCCTCCAAAGAGAGAGGCATTAAAATCAGAATCATATCCCCAATCGGTTTCATCATCCTTTTCGATCTCGTAACTCATCTCACTATATTGGTTGTACACTCCAAGGAACGCGCCTAATTCAAAATGCGAAAAATTGGCACCGAGCGTCGTATGCAAAAAAGCTCCGTCTTTATAGCCGAGTCCGCCCCCACACATAAACCAGCCGACTTTGTACAAGAAATCGATTTTCCCGCTGAAATCCACACCGCCCATCCTATAAGTCGCATGTTCAAACTTCACCCGATCCTCACTGAAGAGGTCTTCGAGAGAACCATCCTTATAGGTGTCATCGGTAATATCCACATCCTCTTGAAAGTTATAATGGACCTTTCCGCTAAAACGCCACAATGCGGAAAAAGGTTCCTGCTCGGTATTTGCCCCGTGGACTTCCGGCGCTTCAGATGCGGTCATGCTGAAGTTGCGGATCGTTGTCGTGATGCACCCCGTCGTCATCAAGGCGGCGAAGGCCAAGAAAGAGAAATTGGCTATACGTAAAAACTCCATACGCAAATAAGGTAGTTTTTTTTTGCAGGAACTATTTTTTTTAGTACGCGACCACCCCTTTTCGCCAATCTCACCATAATTTTCTAAAATTGGCGCCTATGAATCTCGAAGGCGCTATTATTGTTCAGAGCAACCTGGAAATTCTCGTTGAAGTGCACAATCCGCACTACATCGAAGCCAGAGATGCCATTGCTCCATTTACCGAACTCGTGAAGAGTCCGGAACATTTGCACACTTATCGTATTTCTCATCTTTCTTTGTGGAATGCCGCTTCGACAGGACTTACCGCCGAAGATGTGCTCGCCCGTCTTGAAGCCCAGAGCAAGTATCCGATTCCGGAAACCGTCGTCACGGAAGTCCAAGATTATATGAGCCGTTACGGCATGCTCAAACTCGTGAAGAACGACAAGGGCCTTTGCCTCGAATCGACCGACGTGGCTCTTTTCAAAGAAATCACCAAGCTTCCGAACGTGGCCGATTGCCTCATTGAATTCGAAGGTGAAGACAAGGCTTACGTCGACCCGAACAAGCGCGGCGTTCTCAAGATGTCGCTCACGCTGAACGGCTTCCCGGTCGAAGATATCGCCGGTTACGTTGCCGGCGACCCGCTGGACGTCGATTTTCGCAAGGAAACGTTGGCAGGTAAAAAGCTCGCCCTCCGCAGCTACCAGAAGGAAGCTTCTGAAATATTCTACGCCTCCGGCTCTGAAAAGGGCGGTTCGGGCGTGATCGTTCTCCCCTGCGGTTCGGGTAAGACCGTGATCGGCATGGCGACGATGGTCCTCATGAAGACCCGTACGCTCATCCTGACCCCGAACATTTCCGCCGCCCGTCAGTGGATTCGCGAAATCCTCGACAAGACGACCCTCACCGCAGACCAGGTGAAGGAATACTCGGGCGACATCAAGGAAATCGGTCCGGTGACCGTTGCCACTTACCAGATTTTGACGCAGCGCAAGCGCTTGAAAAAGACCGACGAGGAAATCGAAGAAGCGGAAGAAAACAAGAGCGATATCGATAAGCCGCTCGTCAACTTCCCGCTCTTTAGCGAACACAAGTGGGGCCTCATGATTTACGATGAAGTCCACTTGCTCCCGGCTCCGGTTTTCCGCTTTAGCGCCGAAATGCAGGCGACTCGCCGCCTTGGCCTTACGGCAACCCTCGTGCGTGAAGACGGCAAGGAAACCGAAGTGTTCTCCCTCATCGGCCCGAAAAAGTTCGATCTTCCGTGGAAGGTTCTCGAATCCCAGGGTTGGATCGCCACCGCCGACTGTAGCGAAATCCGCGTTACGATGAATCCGGAACTCAAGATGAAGTACGCCCTCGCTCAGAACCGCGACAAGATCAATATCGCAAGTACCAACGAGCAGAAGGACGACGTCGTCGAAAAGCTGATCGCCCAGTACAACGAGCCGGAAGACCGCATCCTGATCATCGGCCAGTACATTGAACAGCTGACGAAACTTTCCGAAAAGCTGAACATTCCTCTGATTACCGGTAAGACGCCGAACAAGGAACGCGACAAGCTTTACCTCGCCTTCCGCCGCGGCGAACTTCGCAACCTGATGGTTTCGAAAGTCGGTAACTTCGCCATTGACCTTCCGGACGCAAGCATCCTGATTCAGATATCGGGAACGTTCGGCAGCCGTCAGGAAGAAGCCCAGCGTCTTGGCCGCGTTCTCCGTCCCAAGGAAGACGGTCGCCCGGCACACTTCTTCTCCCTCGTAACCAAGGATTCGAAGGAGCAGGAATTCGCCATGAACCGTCAGTTGTTCCTGACCGAACAAGGTTACGCGTACAAGATCATGCACTATTCTGGCGGAGACATTGTCGCTGCTGGAGTGTAACTGTTGAAGCTCTCTAAAAAATTCATTTTAGAGCCTCACTTTTTTGCGGTCCTCGCCGGGCTCGCTTTGCCGATTGCCCTGCAGGACCTCATCAAGTTTTCTCTTTCACTCGCCGACAACATCATGGTCGGCAGTCTTTCGGAATCGGCCCTGGGAGCAGTGACGCTCGCCAGTCAGCCGTTCTTTATTTTCTCGATGCTTTCGTTTGGAATTGCAAGCGGTGGCGGCGTTCTCGTGGCGCAGTATTACGGGAAACACGACGCAGTAAGCATTCAGAAAATCGTTTCAATTACCATCAGCATCGGCGTTCTTTTTTCATTCCTTTTTGGGCTGGGGACAACGCTCTTTCCGCGGCAGGTGATGCGGCTCTTTACGAATGTTCCGGAGCTGATCGATATCGGTGCCGAGTATTTGCGGATTCAGGGGTTTGCGTATTTCTTCTATGGTTTCAGCAATACGATGATTATGCTGATGCGCAGCACGCGCGAAGTCAAGGCGGGCTTGATTGTGAACCTGAGCGCCTTTGTGCTGAACGTATTCCTGAACTGGACTTTGATCTTTGGGCATTTTGGAATTCCCGCTCTGGGCGTCAAAGGCGCTGCCATTGGAACAGTGATCGCCCGTGCGGCGGAATGTTTTGCACTCCTGGTGTACGTGCGTTTTATGGAGCGCCATCTGCATTTCCGCTTCAAAAAAATGTTCCACTTTGACGGCGTCCTTTTCAAGGACTTTTTGCAGTACAGCATCCCGGTCGTCATCAACGAAACGGGCTGGTCCATCGGCGTCGCCATGCAGTCTGTGATCCTTGGACATTTGAATTCGACAATCGTCGCCGCGGCAAGCATCGTCGGAACCTTGCAGCAGATGGCCCTTGTCTTTATCTTCGGCGTCGCCGGAGCCTCCGCCCCGATTATCGGGAACCTTCTCGGTTCGGGCAAAAATTTGCAAGACGCAAAACGCTATGCGAATACGCTGATTCTCGCCGGTTTCTTCGTGGGAGCTTTGATGGCGGGAAGCCTCTTTATTTTCAAGGATCCGATTCTCTCGCTCTACGCGATTCCCCCGGGAACGATCGAACTCGCCAAGACTTTTATCGGCATCCAGTGCATCATGATTTTGCTGCAATCTTACACGTCGCCCGCGGTCGTTGGAATTCTTCGAGCCGGAGGCGATACCACGTTCACATCGGTCCTCGACATCGGAACGCTCTGGGTCTTTTCCATTCCATTCGGCTACCTCGCCGGCTTTGAATGGGGGCTCTCCTACGCGATGATTTTCCTGATGCTTCGACTGGATGAGATCGTCAAATTCCCCATTTTGGTCTGGCGGGTCGAGAAAAAGGGCTGGATTCGGAATGTAACGCGCTAAAAATCGCCGCAGAATTCCGCAAAGTCGAATAAAATTATATTTCATCAGTATGGAAAATCCTCGTCAGATAATCAATTTGTTTTTAAGCAGCAAGCACAAACCGGAAGAGCTCAAGAGTGCGCTTTTCCGTGCTGCAGAAGCGGCCGAACAAGTCGGCATGACCTACATGGAAGCGACCTTCCAGCTCGGCGAACACGCGAAGGACGAAGGCCTTGCGGAAGAAGAGTCCGACGCGACCATCCGACGCGCCTATGCAGCCGACAAGCGTGCGCGTGAACGCGAAGTCTCTACCGAACAAGCGCCAGCCGCACCGCAACAGCAAGCGACCCAGGCCATGCCTGCGATTCCTGCCCAAGGCGTCGCCGGTCAGCCGATTATCGCCGGAGCGATTTCCTTAGAACAGGTTCTCGCCATGGGCCTCGACGCCCAAGCTCTGGAACTTTTGCAAAATCACCGCATCGATCCAGAAGCCTTGAACATTCCTTGGCCGACTCCGGACTGGCGCTTAGACCTTGCCAAGCTTTTAAACGCGCTTTTTAAGCCGGAAGAATCCATCGACTACAAAATGTCCAACACCCCGGACGCGACACAGGTCCTGATTTCGGACTTCCTCGCCCAGGCTGACGGCATCAAAAAGATCATGAAGGCGTTGGACGGCCCGGACGGCGCCCTCGTTTCGATCAACGCGACCAAGGGTCCTGAAGGCGAAGACGAATCCTTCCGCTACCGTTACGCGGTCATCGACAATCCAAAGATCAGCCTTGCAAAGCAGCTCGCCTATTACAAGGCTCTGAACCTGCCGTGCGCCGCCCTCGTCAGCACCGGTGCGAACTCCGTACAGGCTTGGATCAAGGTCAATGCGAAAACGCGCGAAGAATACGACGAACGCGTCGAATACCTTTTCAAGACTTTGGAAGAACAGGGTTTCCACGTCAATTCGAACGGTCCGAATCCGTCGCAGATGGTACGTTTGCCGGGCGTTCTCCGCAACGGAAAGCAGCAGTATCTGATCGGCCTTGAACAAGGCGCCAAGACTTTTGAAGATTGGCAGACCTGGGTCGAATTCTGCTTGGACGGCAAGCCTTTGATTGAACTGGCAAGCGACAGCGACGACGCTCCGAAAAAGGACCGTCTGCTGATCGACGATGTTCTGCAGGCCGGTGAGATGATGCTCTTTACGGCACCTTCCAAGGCGGGCAAATCTTTTGCATTGATGGACCTTGCCCTTTCGCTTTCCCATGGCGAAGACTGGATGGGCCTTGTGACGCACAAGACCGATGTTCTCTTTGTGAATTTTGAAAGTACCCGTTCCGCATTTTTGAACCGTCTCTTTACCGTGGCGGCTTCCCGCGGTTTGAATCCTTCGATTCCGGGCTTTGGCTTCTTGAACCTTCGCGGCCTTGCGCAGTCTCCGCTCGAAATGGCGCAGTATATCGCGAAGCGCGTCAAAGGTGCAAAAAAGCTCGAAGATCACGATTACGGTGCGATTATCATCGATCCGATTTCCGCAATTCTGCACAACCCGAAGGCGGTCCGTAACAGCATGCCTCCGCAGCAGTCGCTCTTGCTCATGATCGATACGATCATCGCTCTCACCGGTTCCGCTGTCATCACGGCGATGAACCCGGATGAATATACGGAGCTCGCCGACCATGCGGACTCCCTGATTTCCCTTTCGCCTGTGGACGGTTGTCCGAACATGTACAACCTCAAAGGCTCGTTCCGCGAATTCCCCACGCTTCCCTCAAGGGATTGCACCTGGCGCTATCCGCGATTTATCGTCTAACCCCATCATCGTATGCAAAGAAAAAAATTGGAAAACCGCGGCACTTGGAGCCGCAAACCGGAAAAGGTCCAAGAAGAAGAACCGGAGAAGAAGTCTCTCGGCCCAGTCCCTTCTGACCTCGAAGCAAAAAAAGCTTACCTCGAACAGTGGGCTCTCGATAATCGCATCCCAGGAAAAATTCAAAGCTGGTACAGCGTACCGTCCAAGTCCGAAACGAGCGACTGGCGAATCCGCACCCAGAACCTGACGAAGACGAACCGCGTCCTTTCTTTGGAAGGTCCGTACAAAGGCGCAAAACCGCCGAAGATCGTCCTCGACATCGATGCGCAGATCCGCAAGCTGCACCTGCAAAAATTCCGCAAGTCCATTCTGCAGATCTGGTTCCGCGCGACAGGCGATGGCCGTTACGGCATTGCGGTGCAGAACATTCTCCACACCGCAGAAGCAGCCCGCGAGTTCAAAACGTTCCTCAACTATCTGCAGCACGAACATTCCAAGGAAATTCTCTGCTGCCACCAGATGCAGGTTCGCCCGGTCCAGGTTTTTGACCCGTCGCATCCAGCTCCCGGCACCCACATCACTTTGCACAAGGGATTCGGCAGCGACTACCTTCCGATCGCCGGAACCGGTAAAACGTTCAACATCATCGATTGGACACCGCTTGCCAAGGAACCTTGGATCGGACTTCCCAAGCGTATCCGCGAAGCGATCCACCCGTCCAAAGACGACAAGTTCCTCGAATGCTACGCCGGTACGGGCTACATCGCAGAATCGCTCGCCCCGCATTTCGCAGCAACCTTCGCCGTGGACGCCCGCAAGGTTTCCCGCCAGACGCCGAACGTGCGCTTCATTCAATCCGCCGTCGACAAGGAATTCTTCCCCAAATTCTTTAGCGGAAAATCCAAGGAAGGCAAATGGACTGTCTACCTCGATCCGCCAGAAGGCAAGGCTCTTGCCGGTAACGTGATTCCGGTGCTCGCCGCCCAAGGTCCTGAACGCATTCTTTTGAATTCTTCGAACTTGACCGTCGCCGCCATGGAAATCAAGCGTTTCCGCCGTGAAGGCTATATGCTCCGCAAGATTATCCCGCTCGACATCGAACCGGGCAAGGACTTTTTCCAGGTTCTCTTCCTGTTTGTTCCGGACCGCGCAGGTCTGCTGGGACGCCATGAAGAACGCTCGGCAAAGGTCATCAAGCACCGCGAAAATCAAAGTTTCCACGCAGAAGAACCCTCAGAAATGGTGCATTTTACCCAAAAGCGCCGTCGTTAAAAATACCTATTGCTTATAAAAAGGTTAAATTGATGAATATGAGGCACATTAAAAGCATTTCTATTGCTCTTGGCCTTGCAGCCCTTGCCGCAAGCGCCTATTTCGTCAAGGAAGGGGATACCCTCTGGGATATTTCCGATGAATACCTGCAGGATCCGTTTGCTTGGCCCGACCTTTGGGAAAACAACCAGCACATCCAGGATCCGCACTGGATTTATCCGGGCGACTCCATCTATTTGGGTGAAGCACAAGACACTTCGGCAAAGCCTGCTCCGAAAAAGTCCGCTCCGTGCGCGACCGCAAAACCGGATTCGACTCTTCCAAAGGGCGTGTCCGTTCCTAGCGGATGTGCCGGAAACGAAAATTCGAACTTCGAAAAGATGCTCGGCAAGCTTGCGAACGATACCGCTCACCAGAAAAAGAAGCCAAGCAAAGCCAAGGGAACGTCTTACTACTATTCCCAGCGCCCACAGCCAAAGACCTTCAACGGTTTCTATCAGGTGCTCGCTCCGATCGTGACGACCCCGAAGGAAATCAAGGATGACAAGAACTGGCTCTCGATCCGCTCCGGCGAAAAGCGAGAACCGCTCCTCCACACCGCCGAAAAGGAAGTGGTCATCGGCATCGGTATGAATACCGAACAGAAGGCCCACGTCGGCGACATGGTCGAAATTTGGGACGCACGCCGTGCCAACTTGCCTGCGACCAAGATCCGCAAGGATGAAAAGGGCGCCATTCTCCGCTATACGGGTCTTGCCCGCATCACGGACGTCGGCGATACGCTTTCCCGTGCTGTCATTTTGCAGAGCATGTACGAAATCAAGATGGAAACGGCCAAGGCTCGCATTCAAAAGCCGTTTGAAGCGATCAACGTCGGCGGTTATGACACAGTTAAAACCGCTAAGGTCGATGAAATGGCGATTGTCCGCTACTCCTTGGAAAAGAGCCAGGTCGTTGGACCATACGGTTATGTGATGATCGATCAGGGATCTGAAAACGGTTACGCTCTCGGCGACGGTGTCGCCATTTGGGAAAAGGACCGTTCCGACGCTCTGATTCCGCCGCGTCTTCTCGCTCGCGGTATCGTGACGACCTTGAACAAGAAGCATGCCGTGATCCTCGTGCGTGAATCTTACTACGGTGACCGTCGAATTGACTTCGGCAGTCTCGTTTCCATTACGCACAAGGCTAGTCTCGTCAAATGAAGTTTCGGATATTGATGTACTGCGCCTGGGTGTTCGCCATCCTCGTCGCGGTGCTTCTCGCTTTTGCAATCGTCTTGATGGTAAACCCTTCGCTTGCCGATCAGATTGCAGAAGCCCTGGGTCCGGGCAAGCTTTCTTCGCTTGTTCGAATCTTGTACTAACTGAAAAAAGGATACCGTGAAACTTCCGAAGAACAATCGCATCTTCATTGCGCTTTTTTTCTGCGGAATCATCATTCCGACGGCTATCCTTGCTTTTCTCAGTTTTCGCAACGTTCAAAACGAACGTCTTCTCGCTGAAAAGAATTTCGAAAACGCCCAAGCCTCTTTTTCCAAGCAGGCAATTCAAGCCGTTCAAGAAGAGCAGTACACCATTCTGAACGAAACGAAAACGGCGTCGATTTACCTTTACGAACAGCCTCAAAAGCTTCTCGAATTCGACAAAGCGCCTTCCTTTAGACAGGTCAAAGGCGTCGCTGCGACATTCGTTTTTAACGAAAACGCTCTTGTCTTCCCGAGCATTTCCATTCACCGGGAACCGTCTAAGCTCGATCCGCCGACCACCATCCCAGGAAGCCTCGAAAGGGACATGCTCCATTTTGAAGTGACCGGAGCCAACGAGCAAGGAATCGAGGAAATCCGAAACAAGATTCTGATGCAGCCGACTCGGTTTTTGCCACAAGACCAGATTCTAAACCTGCTCGGTCTATTGCGCTTGCATTACCGTCACAAGCATTACGACGAAGCCATCCACATCATCGACATTTTAGAGCGCATCCCGAACGTCCACGGTTATCTTTCAAACAACTTAACCGAATCGCTGCGCTATCTCAAGTTTGAAATTTTCGTGGAGCAAAAGAAGCACGCCGTTGCCGAGGATTACTGCTTAAAGCTCTTCTCGGATTTCTTGGAAGGCCATTCGATGCAGGACATCGGCAGTGCCAAGTTCTTCTTTGACAATGCTCTGAGCCAAATTCTTTCATTCGAAGAACTTTCCCAGCAAAAGCGTGACGCTTTCTGGAACCTGCGTGAAAACCTGAACCGTCAGCTGGAACACGCCGAAGCCTTTGCCGCGCACCAAGAATTTTTACAGCGCTTTGCCACCGAAGAAATTCCGACGAAAAGCGGAATCGTTTACAAGAAAGACGGTTCGACCCTTTTCTTCCGCATGGCCTATCCTTGGCTTTCCGGCGATCAGGTCTTGATTGGAATGGTCGATGCGGAGTCTTACCAAAAGCGCTTGCGCGATCAGCTTTCCGATGTTTCCCGTGAATGGAAGAATGTTCTCTTTTCCATTACGGACAGTCGCGATTCCGTGATCCTTGGCAAAACGCCGGGAAAGGAAGCGGTGATTTCCAAGCAGATGGACTTGGGCGAAGGACTCGGCTGGTCGCTGACCCTTTACCAGCGCGATACAGAAGAAATTTACAGCGAAGCGCGCCACAAGATGTTCCTGCTTTCGGGCCTTGTCGCCTTCTCGCTTCTCACTGTTCTGCTCGGTTCCTTCTTCATCTTAAAATCCATTTCGCAGGAACGCAAGCTCATTATGATGAAGACGAACTTCCTTTCGTCTGTGTCGCATGAACTCAAGACTCCGCTGACATCGATCAAGATGTTTGCCGAAATGATTTCCAACGGGCGCGTTCAAAAGATTGAAAAGTGCCAGGAATACTCCAAGCTCATCGGCAAGGAATCGACCCGTTTAGAGAATTTGATCGCAGCGATTTTGGACTACACCCGCATGGAAACCGGAAAACAGGTTTTCCATTGGGAAAAGCTCGACCTGTCGCAATGCGTGAACCGAGTTTTTGAAGCGACCATGGACATCGCCGACAACCGCGGCATCACCATGATCAAGGATCTCGCTCCGGGATCTTACATTATGGGCGACAATACAGCCCTCTACAGTCTCGCACAAGGCTTGATCGAAAACGCGATTAAGTACACGAATCCACCGGGAAAAGTGACCGTCCGAGTTGCCGAAGAAAATGAAAAAATCGTATTTTCGGTAACAGATACGGGCATTGGAATCAAACCTTCCGAGCAAAAGAATATCTTTAACGACTTCTACCGCGTCGGCGACGAAATGACGCGCAGCACCAAAGGCTCAGGACTTGGGCTTGCGATCGTCAAACGCGTGGCAGAAGCTCACAAAGCGAGTATTTCTGTGCAAAGTCATCCAGGCAAGGGTTCGACTTTCACGGTAAGACTCAAAAAGGCGGAATAGATCATGGAAAACAACAAGATTTTGATTGTCGAAGATGAAGAGATCATCCGGCTCGGGCTCAAGGACAACTTTGAGCTTGAAAACTACATCGTGGAAACCGCAGGCGACGGTGACGAAGCCATTGAAAAAGCGGACTCGTTCATTCCGGATCTTGTGATTCTCGACTTGATGATTCCGAAGAAGAGCGGTTTTGAAGTTTGCCGTTACATTCGCAAAAAGCACCCGGATACGTTCATCATCATGCTGACCGCGAAGACCGAAGAAACCTCCAAGGTGACGGGTCTTGAAATGGGTGCAGACGACTATGTGACGAAGCCGTTCTCCATTTTGGAACTGCTCGCCCGCGTCAAGGCATTCCTGCGCCGCGGTCCGCGTACCGGCGGATCTTCGAATGCTGCTTCGGCAGAACCTGCAAACCAGGACATTGTGGACTTCAAGGGAATCCATCTCGACTTCAAAAAGTACGAAGCGAGCAAGAACGGCGTTGCCCTCGAAATGTCCGCTCGCGAATTTCAGATTCTCAAGTACTTCTGGAACAAGCGCGGAGAAGTCGTTCTGCGAGAAGACCTGCTGCAAGAAATCTGGGGCTATACTCCGGAAAACATGCCGTCCACGCGTACGATTGACAATCACATTGTGAACCTGCGTAAAAAGTTGGAAGACGACCAGGCGAATCCGAAGATTATCCTTTCGATCCGCGGCGCCGGTTACAAATTCGACGTGTAAAGATGAAACGGTTACGGCTTTCCCTTCTTTGTTTTTGCGTGGGCGCGCTTTCAACAGCGGCGTTCTGTTCGCGCATGGACAAGGAACTTTACGAAGCCGTTTACCAGTTTGAAATCAAAGGGAACTTTGCCGACGCTCTCGATCTTCTGTCGCGCGTTTCTCTCGAAGGCGATGAAGAAGACAAGAGCAAAGCGTTCTTCTTGCTCGGTAAAATTCAGGAAGTTTCCGAGAATCCGCAAACCGCCGCTTTCTATTACCGCCAGGCGCTTGCAAACCCGCTCAACATTCCTGAAGCCTACTTCCTCGCGAGCCGTATCGCCGAATTCGACCCGACTCCGGAACAGATCGTTTTAAGCCGCACCCGATTCCCCGCTCCGATCCGCAAGACCTTTGCCGGAACTTCCCCGTCTATTCTTCTTGCCAACAATCAGATTTACACCTTGCACGGAGAAAAATTCATCTCCGTTCCCATGGTGATTCCTCCGGAATCCAAGATTTTCGCCATCACTTGCCAAGGCGTTTGGTACAGCACCGATCAAGGAAGTTCCTTGAACTTCCAGCCCAAAGATTCCAAGCAGCCGATTCACACCTACCGCTTTGATTCGCCGATTGAAGATGTGCTGCCGATTCCAAGCCTCGGCGCCATGGTGATGACATCCAAAGACTTCGCTTTGGCAGGGAACGAAGGCATTCGTTTTACCATTGAAAACCGTTACCGCGGATGCACTCCGGTCGGGCGTTACACGCCGCGAAACGAACTGGTTTTAAACTGCCCAGATAACGCTCTGCATTTGCTCGACGCCGAAAACGGCAACGAACTGCAGACAATTTCGCTCATCGATCCGATTCGTCAGGCGATTCTAACCGATGACGGCATCTACGCTTCTTCTTCAAATGCCTTCTGGTTCTACCGCCCGCAAACAAAACCTTCTTACCGCTGGGAAAATTCCGGGAATCCGATCGAAGACGCAACCTTCTTTGGCAAATACCTCGCAGTCCTCGAAAGCGGTGGAAACATTAAACTGCTCGACCCCGAAACGGGGCATCAAACCGCCTCGGCGTCCGTGGACGGAGAAGTTCTTTTTGAAATGGCAAAAGGCGCGCTGGGAATCTTTTCCCAAGAAGGCGCTTTGACGGTTGTCGATACACTGCTCCGCCCTCTTTGGCATTACCATTTCGGAAGGCCTTTGACAGCAAAACCTCTTAAGAGCCAAGGTCAAATCTTTTTGCCTTTTGAAAACAGCGAAATGATGACGATTACGGCTCTGCATTACGGAAAGAAGCCGATTCTTTCGCAGCAGTACGCCTCTCGCGCCGCCGCCAAATTGCCTTCTGCCGACTGGAATTCCATTCTGCCCCTCGTCGATTCTGCCGCAGTCCTTGAGCCGGGAAATCCAACGGCTAGCTACCTCCGAGCCGTTCACCTGGAACAGACTGGAGCCGATGAAAAGAAACGCGCCACCGCCTGGGCAAACGCCGTCCGCTATTCCTTTGGCGATAAAAAAGCTTCGTCGAGCATCCTTTCGCACTATGCAAAGATCATCGGCGCTTCTTACGTGCAATTTTTACCGCTTTCGCCGCGCACCCTTTACCCGAACCTGTTCAACGCAGGGAGCAAGCTCTTTACCGTGGACCCCGCCGCCCAAGCACTCCTCTCTTTGGACCCGACAAACGGCGACATTCGCTGGAGCAAAAAACTCGGTACGCTCGAAACCAGCCCCGCCCTTTCAAATGACGCTTCGCACCTCGCCATCGCAAGTGGGTTCCGCGTCGACATTCTGGACTTGACTCAAAACGGCAAGAGCCGTTCCACCGAACTTCCGGGCAAGCCTTTCCAGATTGCCTTTTCGAACGATGCAATTTTCGTTTCGACCTGGAACGGTTACTTTATTAAACTGCTCGCGCCGAACTACCGCATCGCCTGGGCGAGAAAGCTCTTTAATTTGCCGTTCTACTTTGACATTTCCAAGTCTTCGATCGCCGTGGCAAGCCTCGAAGGCTCTATCGGCTTTGTCCAGGAAGCGACCGGGCAAAGTTCCCTACCGATGAAGTCGATTGGGACGAATATTTCCGTGATGGAAGTTTCTGACAGCCTACTTGCTGTCGCCACGGACCGCTCGGAAATTCGCATTTACGATCAAAATTCCCGCGGTCCCAAGTACACGCTTCCGACAAGCTCCGGAATCGTTTCCCTCAAATGGGTCACTTTGGGAAATTCCAAGTATCTTCTCGCAGGGCTTGCGGACCAAAAGATTTGCCTTTACGCTTTGACTTCGCAGGATCCGCTTTGGACATTTGACGGGCAAAGCTCGATTTACACGAATCCAATCGTCAGCGGAAACAGCCTGTTCATTGATCAGAAATCCTACATTGCGCAGGTTTCACTTTCCAAGGGTACCCTGGAAAAACGTTATCCGACCCCAGGCGGAGCCGGAACTCCTTTCATTTTAGACAATACGCTTTTCTGCACTTCGCCAAAAAGGCTCCTATACGCCTTCCCGCTCGCGAAATAAAGAGAAATTACCCCGATTTTTCTAAAACAAAAACTTACGATTACCTTTTTTTTACGCAAATAAAGCTCCCCATAGAGCAAAGATTCTTTAGATTTAGAGAAGGTATACCTATTTCATTGAACAGCTATTCAAAAGGCGGATAGTTCTTTGCTCAAAAAATGTTTGCAGTATGGTCGATTCGCGAACGTCCTTCTCACAGGCATGATTGTCTGCGCCGCTTTCACCGCGTGCAAAGACAAAGCAGAAGAGACGCAACCTTCTGCGGAAGAATCTCTTTATCCAAGATCTCAAACCCTTTACATCGGCGGTTACGACTGGGCGCCCCCCACGTCTTTCAACCCTCTAGACGGCGATCCGAACTTCCCCATCGACGGCAATATCCGTTTGATGTATGAATCGCTTTTCGCCTACAATCTTTTAGACGGTACAACCGAGCCGATGCTCGCCAAGAGTTACGTGCAAACGGATTCATCGATTACCGTCGAACTCGATGAACGCGCCCATTGGAGCAACGGCGAAAAGATCACTGTCGAAGACGTTCTTTACACCTTCTATCTCGATTCGATTTTCCCGACCCCGCGTCACGCTGGTTGGCAGTATCTGGACAAGATTTCTGCAAACGGCAACCAGATTGAATTTTTGATGAACAAGTCGGAAAAGAATCCGCTCGTCCTTTTGAATCTGCTTTCGGAAACGTCCATTCTGCCGAAGAGCGTTTTCCAGCCGATCGTCGAAGCTTCCAAAAAAGGCGGCCGTTACAACTATGCGAACGTGCTGACCTTTAAGAACGATTCCACGCCGGTCGTTTCCGGTCCGTACAATCTGGATTCCTACTATCCGGACAAGATCGTTTTGAAGCGCGTCGAAAATTACTGGGGCAACGTGAAGCACGGTGGCAAGGCTCCGGCTCCGCTCTACGTGATTCACACGCTTTACCCGGGCAACAACCACTTCAACAACGCGATGACCAAGGGAAACCTGGACGTTTCCTCGATCTTCATGCCGCGCATCTGGGAAAAGAAGCGCGACGACATCCGCTCTTGGAGCCTCAAGGAACCGTATCATTATCCGGGTTCGATTCCGACGCTCTTCATTGCGACGACCACGACTCCGTTCAACGACGTCGCCTTCCGCAGAGCCTTGGCCCACGCCATCAACTTTGAAAAGATCAAGGCCGTTGCCGTTTCCAACTACACGGATCCGGTACGTCCGGGCTTTATCCTTCCATTCGGCCAGGAATCCAAATACTTCAACGAAGAAGATGCCGAAAAGTACGGTTACACCTACGACATCGAAAAGGCGAAGAAGATTTTGAGCGATGCAGGCTATTCTTGGGATAACGACGGTCTTCTTTTGAACAAGGAAGGCATGCCGGTTCGCCCGCTGAGCATCGAATGTCCGAACGGTTGGACCGACTGGGAAGATGCGATCAAGGTGGTCGCGGAATCCTTCAAGCAGATCGGCGTTTCTACGAACCAGCGCTTTGTCGAATACGCGGAATGGGATAAGGACCTGCGCTACGGCAAGTTCGATCTCGCCATGAAGACGCAGACCGCAGACCTTTCTGCCGCCACCCCGTGGACCCGTTTTGACCAGGTGATGAACAGCAAGAGCACTAAGCCTGTGGGCGAAGAAGCCTTTGCCAACCTCGGACGCTTTAGCGATCCGGCGGCAGACAGCCTTCTCGAACTGATTCCGTCGCTCACCGACTCGAATGCGCTCAAAAACGCCTACAGAGCCCTGAACCGCATCTTTATGGAAAAGGTCCCGGTTCTGCCGCTGATGTACCGTCCGACGCAGTATTACCAGTTCTCGACCAAGCATTGGACAAACTTCCCGACCGAAGAAAATCCGTATGCACCGCCTCAGGGTTTGATCGTCGGAGCAGGTATCAAGGCACTCTGGGAAATCAAACCGGTTCAGTAATCTGAAAGAGTCACATTTCTGTAAAAAGCCCGTTCTTGAACGGGCTTTTTTTATTAGATTGTTACCACGATTTGGAGATCTTACGATGAAAAGAGCTCGTTTTATTTTGCCGAATGCTTTTACCAGCTTGAACTTTTTGCTGGGCGCATTTTCGATCTGCTGGTCTGCCGGCATGTTCAACGGTTATTCGACTCTCGACCCATTCCGCATGGGCGCCTACTTTGTTCTTCTTTCCGTCCTCTGCGACAAGCTCGACGGTTTTGCGGCCCGCTTAGTGGACGCAAGCTCTGAATTCGGAGCTCAATTCGACAGTCTGGGCGACCTCGTCGGTTTCGGTCTTGCTCCTGCATTCTGCGTTTTCTTCAGTTATAAGGCCAACGCCGCGGAATGGCTCGGCCAGAACCTGGTTCTCGTGGTGATCGTCTTTGCGATCTACGTCCTTTGCGCAGCCATGCGCCTTGCCAAATACAATGCGATGGACGGCGATACTTACCACCATCACTTCTCCGGTTTGCCGAGCACCTTTGCAGGCGCCATCAACATGATCTTCCTCAGCTACATGACCTTGCACGGTCTCTTCAACCCGGGAAACGAAAACCTTCTGTTCCTCCCGATTCTCGTGCTCCTCGTGACGGGCCTGATGATGGTTGCGCCGTGCTTCCTCCCGAAGCTCCAGCCGCACAAGAACAAGGCTCTCGCCGCGTTCCAGATCGTGCTCGTCGTGATCACTTATCTGAGCGGATTCTTCTACATCACTTCCAACGTTCTTCTGCAGAACATCATCCTCACCTACTTGATGATCCTTTGCGGCAGCTACGTGGTAATCGGCTTTACTCTCGGATTCATTCAGCGTTCGAAGATTATTGCCGAAGCGGAAGCCGAAAAGAAGCAGAAAGAAGCCGCCTAAGCTTCCCAAACTTCCATAGCTTTTGAATTTCAAAAAAACAGCGTCGCGATTGCGGCGCTTTTTTGCTGTTAACGACAAACTGAGAGAGAACAAAAGACAGCGGGATCAGCGGTAACTTTGCAAAAATTCCGCGAACTTTTCTGCATACCGAATCGCCAAAATTTCGGGCGCTTCGCGTGGAAGTTCCACCGTCACACATTCGAGGTTCTTTTCCGCAGCATAAGTGCCAAAGCTTCCCGGCGTCGGATAGCCGACGCCCGACTGCCACGGCAACGAAAAGACGTTTTCCATTTGCACGGCGAGTTCCGTGTGAAAATCGGAATCGACAAGTCCAAAGGGCGCATGCAGCGACACGGTCTTTTGAACCCCGAGCTTTTGAATAAGAGCGATCAGCGCCTGGGTTTCGGGTTCACTTCCCGGTGAAGTTCCCGTCGAAAGTTCCGTTTCACGGGGAGCTTCCAGAACGAGCCTCGAAAGCGTCTTTTCCGCTTTCCAGTTTTGCGTCGGAAAATTGCGGTTTAAGTCCACGCCATTTGCGTTACAGCGCGTTCCACGAAGCATTCCGTCGGGGTTTGCCGTTAAAACGCAGGCGACGTAATCGGGAGCCGAAAGGAGCTTTCGCAGGGCTCGGGAAAGCAAAAATGTCGTTTCCGGTTCTTCACCATGGATCGCGGCAAAGACGAGCAGGTGCGCCTCTTTTTTTGCTGGCAAATAGCGCAGCGGAACGCCTTCGACAGAACGTCCATATTCGACGAGTTCAAACGGAAAAATTCCCTGTTCCGCGCCAGAACGAAATGTGCAATCCGCAGCCATGCAGTCTCACTTTTCGGCAAAATACGGGTAAACGTAATCGCGCATCAGTTCGTCAAAATTGTCGAGAATCGCACTTTTGAGTTCAAGATCCGCTTTCTCGTAAACCTTGCGCAGTTCCTTCGGATCAAAGAGTTTTTCCAGCTCTAAGGCAGAAGGACGGTGCGAAATGTGCCAACGTTCGGGCTGGATTTTTCCACGTCCCGGAACAAAGACCCGTTCAAAGCCGCAGGAATTTCCGGTTTCGATTTGTTTGGAAAGCCACGCGTGGAAGGGGGCGAACATGCCGTCGCATTCCTGTTCCGTCAGCTCCACTTCATAGCCTTCGGGAACGCTCTTGCCGTCGACGACATCGAGTTCCGTGCCAAAGTGATGCCTAGAGCCTCCGGGGAGTGCCGACCACAAAAGGATCGCGCGCATGAGCACTTCTTCGTCTTTCGGAAGTTCTTTGAAAGGCACTCCGTTTGCATCGAGAAGTTTTAACTTTCCCGTCGCTTTGCGGTTCCAAATGGAAAGTTGGCGGTCAAAGGAGCGGTAAGCGCTTTCGACGCGCAGTTCAAAGCCTGCGGACTTCGCTTTTTCTGAAAGTTCAAGGAACGGGGCGAGAGCGCCTTCCCGTACACGGTATTCCGTTCCGGGAATCAGTATAAGGCCTTCTTCTTCAAGTCCAAAAGCGGCAAAGGTTGTCATGCGGGCAGTTTTCCTCCCATCTTCAAAATCAGATCCTTCCACTGGTCCGTCTTTTTCTTGGACGTTTTGCGGGAAGGCGTTTTGCGTACAAATTCATTTTGCGGAAAGAGGTGTGTGCAGGCAATCGCCAGAGCGTCTGTCGCGTCGAGCTTGACATCGTCCGCTTGCTTCATGCCAAGCCTTGTACGGACCAACAGGGCGACCTTTTCTTTGGAAGCGCCGCCGTCGCCTGTAACGGCGAGCTTGACCGATCGGGGGCTGTATTCAAAGAATTCCATGCCGCGGCGGCGACACATCACAAGGATTGCGCCACGGATATGCCCGAGCACAAGCGAGCTGTGGACATTCTTTGCAAAAAAGACGCCTTCCATGCTCAACGCCTGCGGCTTGTAATGATCCACGAGTTCTTCTAGATCTGTAACGATTTTGACCAAACGATCGGGAAAATCATCCGTCGCCTTCGCCGATACAGTCCCATATTCCAATACGCGGATCGAATCGTCATCCCGTTTTTCTAAGAACGCATAGCCTGTGGTTCGGGAACCCGGGTCAACACCTAAAATAATCATACCCAAAAACTAATAAAGAACCCCTTAGATTCCAAATTTTCTATGTTAAAGAGAGAGGTGGCCACTATGCTCATCGAAGAAGACAAAATCGGTTTATCACGCATCAAGACCCATCCGAAAAGATTGGGGATACCTTTAAGACGTTGGGGACGTAATCTGATTTCTCAATGTCCGTTCCATGCCCCGGAAGAATCTTCGTTATTCTTCTACGATTCTTTGGGATACTGGCGCTATCGTTGCCTGCAGTGCGGTAACGACGGGGATCTTGTTGAATTTTTGATGCGCAGCCGTTTTAACGGCCTAGATGAAAAGACAGCCCGGAAAGAAGCCCTGGACTTTTGGGGCGCTTCCGAAGCGGATTTGAAGAGCGAAGAAGAAAACCTGCACGAAAAGGAAATCGGCGGGGCAAAGGCTCGCGTCCTCGAATGTTTTGTCCGCTACTGCCACTGGGCAGCGAGCAAGAGCGAATCCACCGCCGAATTTTTGAAGGCTCGCGGTTGGGACCTGGCGCAGGCCCAGATTTACGGCTTAGGCTATTACAGCGGTGATCCGGAACCGTTCTACAGCTACTGTCTGCTTTCGGGGCTTGAACGTCACGAAGTCAGTTTTTACCTGGACAATCTGGACATTTCCCACGAGCCGCGTCTCACGATTCCGGCGCGCAATTCCAAGGGAATTATCCACTCCGTTTACGGTCGCCTTTTGGACAATGCGGGCACGCCGAATTCTGGAGAAGAACCTTACATTTCTTACGCATCGGGACCTCTCGACATTCCGTTCAATATTCAGCAGGATATTGACAATCCGATTGTTGTCGAAGGCCTTTTTGACGCTTTGACCGCAGACCTCGCCGGTATTCCGGGCGTCGTCTCGACCATGTACCAGCCTTTTAGCCGCAGCCACCTTTACAAGTTAAAGTCCTGCGGTGCAGAAGGCATTACGCTTGTGCTGCGCAAAGAAGCGAACCGTCGCAATCAGGAACTTCACGTGCGCAAGTGCTTGGAACTTGCCGAATCGGAAGGTCTCAAGTTCAAATCGATCATTTTGCCGGCGGGCGAAACCGTCGACACAATCGTGCGAGCGGAAGGCGGCGACTTCCTTTTGAACATGATCCGCGGAACGGAAGAAGATACGATGCGCACGCACCGCAAGTCCGTGCTATTGCAGGATATCCGCGAAAACTTCAACACGGCGATGAGCCGCGACGCCGATTCCGATGTCGGATTCCAGCTTTCGAACTTCCCCGCTTTGACGCACGCCCTCGACGGTATTCAGCCGGGTTATTACTTCCTTTCTTCGGATCCGTTTGGCTTCAAGAGCTATGCGCTTTCTTCTTTTGCGCTGGACCTTGTCGAAGGGAATCCCGACGCCAAGGTGATTTACGTGGCGCTCGATAGTCCACGTCGCCAAGCCTTTGACCGCCTGGTTGCGATGATCGCCGGCGTTTCGGAAGCCGACGTGCGCAAGCAGAACAAGGACGACGCAATCAACGAAAAGATCCACGCGGCAACGCAGGAACTCATCGGTTTTGTGAAGTCGGACCGTTTGGAAATCTGGGAAGATACGGAAACCTTCAAGTTCAGCCTTCTGCTGAAGGAACTCCAGACCGAGCTTTCCGAAAAGCAGAAACTGATTCTGATCGTCGACGGCATAGACCATTTGAGAATTTCGGATCGCGGAGACATTCCGGATTTGAACGAACGCAGATCTTCTGCAGCCCTTGACCTTTACAAGGAACTCGATATTCCGGTATTCATCAGCGGATCGGTGACAAAGGACGGCGAAAAGCTGATCGGTCCACGTCCGTACTTGCGCGATGCCGATGCGACGTTCTGGATTGAACGCAAGGAAGATGGAGCCCTTTGGCTGACCGTGAACCTTAAAAATTCCGGTTCGACTTTGTACGAAGCAAATCTTTTGTTCTCGGACAAATCTTACCGCATGAAAGAAAAAGAGCCATGAGCCGACTCGTTATTGTCGATTACAACAACTTCTGGAGCCCTTCCGGAGGCGGTGTTCGCCGCTACCATCTGGAAAGGATGAAGTATTACAAGAATCATCCCGACGCCTTGCTCGTCTTTGTGCAGAACGACGGAAAAACCTATACCGAAAAAGTTTCCGATTCGCTGATCATTGAGCATACCAAGGCGTTTCGTTTTCCGGGAAACTGGGAATACCGCTTTCTGTGGAAGCAGATCGATTTGAAGCCGACAATCGCCAAGTACAAGCCCGATATTATCGAAGTCGGTTCCCCGTACATTTTGCCGAAGGCGATTGAAAAGGCTTGCGCAGGCTGCCCCAAAAAGCCGATCCTCACCGCATTCTGGCATGCCGATTTTCCGGTGACGTACGTGCGCCGCTTTTTTGAAAAATGGGGATTCCCCCGCTTTGCCAAAAAGGCGCAGTCGATAGCTTTTGCCTATGCCCGTTCGAGCTTTAAAAAATATGCGAAAATCGAAGCGAGTTCCCATGAAGTGATGGACCGCATCCAGGCCAACGGTTTTAAGCCGGAACAGCTTGAATGGATTCCGCTCGGTGTGGACCTCGAAACCTTCCGCCCCGAAGTCCGTGACGAAGCCCTGGTGCAAGAACTCAAAGACGGCGATCCGAACCGTTTGACGATTTTCTTCCCGCATCGTTTTTGCGACGAAAAGGGTCTGCGTCTTTTCCTCGAAGCGTATCCGATTCTTTGCAAGGAACTCGACAGCGAACCGGCCGTCCTTTTTGCAGGCACAGGCCCGGACCTTCCGCTTGTCGAAGAAGCGGCCAAAAAGTACAAGCATATCCGCTACGAAGGCTTTATCAAAAGTACTGCTGAAATGGCTCGCCATTATGCGAGCGTCGACATGGGACTTGCGCTTTCGGGCTGGGAAACCTTTGGGCTTTCGATCCTCGAAAGTCTCGCTTGCGGCGATGCGCTTGTCGCCGCATCGACCGGCGCCGCGGGCGAACATCTGCGCGAATCGGGCGCCGGAGTGCTTCTGGAAGAACGCACTCCGCAAGCTCTGGCTCAGGCCATTGTGAAAATTTCTAAAATGGATATGGCGCAGTTGAAGCAGAAATCTGTGGAATACGCGAAAAAATTCAGTTGGCAAAGTTGCTTTGAGCGGCAATTCGCCATGTATCAAAAGCTCGTACAAAGGTGATCTATGATCAAGCATATCGTTCTCTGGAAGTTGAAGGCAGAAGCAGAAGGCGCAACCGCAGCCGAAAACGGCAAGAAGATTGTGGAAAAGTTCAAGGCGCTCGAAGGCAAGGTTCCGGGTCTCGTTTCGATCGAATCCGGTGTGGACTTTAACCGCAGCGCTGCCGCTTGGGACGTCGGTCTTTTGACTTCTTTCAACACCAAGGCAGATCTCGACTTCTACCAGGACTTCCCGGCTCACGTCGAAATCAAGCACTTCATGGCCAAGGTCGCTTCTGACCGTTGCGTCATCGATTACGAGGTCTAAGACTTCGCAATGGAAATCGCCGGCGTTCTTTTCGATCTTTACGGAACCCTCTATACCTATGGCAATATGTCCAAGGCTTTTGGGCTCTGGCACGAGGATGTCACTCGTGCGTTAAAAGAACTCGGCGTTTCCGTTTCCGTTTCGCAGGTTTCCAAACAGTGCAAGCACTTTTTTACGGAAACGGTACCTGATACGGACCAGTACACGCAATACGAACTCCGTCTCAAAAAACTCGCCGAATTTTTCGGTGCGAAACCCGATTACAACTGGATCAAGCACACCGCCGCCATTTCGATGAACCGCTGGCAAAGACTCGTGCCCATCCATCCGCAAACGATCCCGCTCTTGAAAAAGCTCAAGGAACAGGGCGTTAAAATCGGCGTCATTTCCAATTTTCAGCACGCACCGCATGTGCGCAAAGTGTTGCGCAAACACGGTCTCTTAAAGATTCTGGATGCGGTCGTTATCTCGGGCGAAGTCCATGTGCGCAAGCCCGATCCCGAAATTTTCAAAATCGCTCTCGAACGTTTAGGCACCCAGGCAGAAGAAACGCTTTTTGTCGGCGACGATCCGGAACGCGACATTCGCGGAGCCGCCTCGGTCGGTATGCAGACTCGCCTTTTCCAAAACGGTTCCTCCCTTTTTGACATCTTTAAAAACGGTTAAAAAATGAACAGTCCTTTGAAGCTCATCGGAAAACCAGACCCGAGCGTTCGCGCACAAATTGAAAAAGCCTACAACCAGCTTTTTTTCGGTGACGCGGAAAAAGAACGCATTTGTTTTAACCACCAGGCTCTCAAGTACATTGTCGACATCGGACACTCCGACGTGCGCAGCGAAGGCATGAGCTACGGCATGTACATTTCGGCAAGGCTCGGCCAAGAAGAAGACTTTGACGCACTTTGGAATTTCACCAAAAAATATTTAAGAAACGACACCGGCGACTATGCGCCTTATTTCGCCTGGCAAGTCGGCCTTCCCGACAGCTCCCATGAGAGCTTTTACAAAATGGATCGCGGCGCCGCTCCCGATGGCGAAGAATACATTGCCGCAGCCCTTTTGATAGCGGCCAAAAACTTTAACAAGCCCGAATACAAAGAAGAAGCCGTTGCACTTTTAAAGCAGATGCTTTACAAGGATACACAGGGCAAAGTCCGTTCCATGTTCGACAGGGAACGCGCCCTGGTGAGATTTTCCCCGATGGAAGGCAACGACTATACCGACCCGAGCTATCACACGCTCGCCTTCTACCGCCTTTATGCGGAAGCAACCGGCGACGCTTTTTGGGAACGCGTTTACAAAGAAAGCCTTGCCTATTTGAAAAAGGCGGTTCACCCCCTGACCGGTCTTACGTCGGATTATTCGGAATACGACGGAACTCCGAAGCATACGGACTTTTTCCCGACGAGCGAATGCTTTAGCGGAGACGCTTGGCGCGTTGCCCTGAACCTTGCCCTCGATTACAACTGGGAAATTCCGGGAGTCTGCGAAGACGTGCGTGAAGACGCAAAGCATTTTGAACGCGAAGCGATTCGTCGGTTGTTGAAATTTTTTACCGCGAATCAGCCCTATCTTGCCGACTACGCCGTAGACGGTTCCGATTTTCCGAAAGAAGCACGTTCCCAGACGACGGGACTGATTGCGATGAATGCGGCGGCGACAAGCGCTTTGGACCTTTCCAATGCAAGCGACATCGCGCTCGCAAAGCCCTTCCTTTTCACCCTTTGGAATACGCCGGTTCCCACGGGAACGTGGCGCTATTACGACGGGCTTCTGTACCTTTTAGGGTATCTCGCTTTAGTCGATTAAGCTTTTATAATTTTAATGATTTTCGATTGTGGACGGATCGCGGTTTAAGGCGCTGTCCAAGCGGTCGGCAAACGGTTTTGCCCAGCCTCGCTCCGGTGCGATGCGGCTCGTCGTTTTGGCTGTAAAGCGGTTATAGCTCAAAAGCAAGAGTTCTCCCTGGCGAGCGTCCCACAGTGTCCACAGAGACTTCCACGTAAAGCCTCCGCTACGGCCGAGGTCCGGAAGGATCTGAACCTGTACCGTCACCGGAATCGACAGGTAGCGGACATTGTATTTTTTTCCGATTTGGGAAAGCGCTTTTTTCAGATTCGCAGGAACAGCTCTGTTGAATGCGGAATAGGCAATCGGAAAATCGGCGCGGGATTCCCAGGGCGAAAGCGAATTCAAAGGTTCCCCGTCTGCAAAGGAGAGCTTTAACAGGTTTTCCATTTCGGTTTTGATTTTTGCCGAATCCGCTTCCGGAATGCGAAGTCCTTCGAGCATCTGCTCATGGACCATCTGCGGAAAGCGCTTTTCGAGCAGGGAATCTTCAAAATGCGCCAGGTCAAAGTCTACCGCGTCTTCGCTAAAGCTGTGGCAGATCTTTTCGTCTTCCGGGCAGTCGGCGACAATTCTTTGCGCAGGGAAACTGCCGAGAGTCGCCTTAGGGTCGAGCGTTTTCAAAAGTTCCGGGTTGATTTCGACAAAGCCTTTTTCGTCGAAAATTTCCAGTTCAAGTTCCCCCTGTTCGCCGCACTCGGCACAGCCCGAATCTCCCATCGGATTTTCGGCAGCGCGGTTCCCGGCGCAGGAAGCGAGGAAAAAGGTCAGAAACAAAGCGGAATATTTGAGAACTTTCGCAGACTTCATACTACAAAAATGCTAAATTTGACCGCGAATAGCAAGGAGTTCATCATGAGTCTTAAATGCGGTATCGTCGGTCTTCCGAACGTCGGCAAAAGCACCATTTTCAATGCCATCACGAACGCAGGCGCAGAAGCGGCAAACTATCCGTTCTGCACCATCGAACCGAACGTGGGTATGGTGAGCGTTCCCGACAGCCGTCTCGACGAACTCGTCAAGGTCTACAATCCGAAGTCCATTGTGCCAGCTGTGACGGAATTCGTCGACATCGCTGGCCTTGTGAAGGGCGCAAGCAAGGGTGAAGGTCTCGGCAACCAGTTCCTGACCCACATCCGCGAATGCAACGCCATCATGGAAGTGGTCCGCTGCTTTGAAGATGACGACATCACGCACGTCCTCGGTTCCGTTGACCCGGTCCGCGACGTCGACATCATCGAAACGGAACTCATTCTCAAGGACTTGGACTCCGTTGAAAAACGTTTGAACACCGAAGCAAAGTCCGCTCGCACGGGCAACGCCAAGGCAAAGGAAAATCTCGAAGCCTGCGAACTGTTGAAGAAGGGCCTCGAAGAAGGCCACAGCGCCCGTGAATACATCGGCAAGAACGGCGACGCTCTCGACGCGATCATTCAGGACCTCGCCCTCCTCACCGCAAAGCCTCTCTTCTACTGCGCCAACATCCGCGAAGATGACCTCGAAAAGAAGGGCAACGCCTATGTGGACCAGCTGAAGGAATTCGCCGCAAAGCAGGGCGCATCCGTTGTCGTGATCAGCGGCAAGATCGAAGAAGAACTTTCCACGATGGAACCGGAAGACAAGGCGGAACTTTTGAAGGACTACGGCATGGAAGAATCCGGACTCGACTCTGTTGTCCGCGAAGGTTACCGCATCCTCGGTCTGCAAACCTTCTTTACTGCTGGCGAAAAGGAATGCCGCGCCTGGACATTCGAAAAGGGTTCCAAGGCTCCGCAGTGCGCTGGCGTTATCCACTCCGACTTCGAAAAGGGCTTCATCCGCGCAGAAACTCTCGCCTTTGAAGACTTCCGCAAGTACGGTTCCTGGAACGCGGCAAAGGAAGCGGGCGTTGTCCGCACCGAAGGTAAGGAATACGTGGTGAAGGACGGCGACATCATGTACTACCTCTTCAACGTGTAAATTTTTACCCAGTTGACTTTAAAAGCCCTGCCTTCTGGCGGGGTTTTTTGCTTCAAAAGTCCCTATTGAAAATTTCTAGTTACACGGGTTTTGTAAAACATCCAATGCAAGGATTTTTTCATTTCCGCATATCGAGATAAAAGTTTATTTTTCCCTTGATATTTTTTTAGGAGTGTGTTGATGAATATTCTCAAAAAATCTCTTCTCGCGGCAGGTTTCTGTGCCCTCACAGCACAGGCTGACGTCAGTTATTCCCCGGTCAACGCCAACGCAACCGAAGGCGCCCAAAAACTTTACAACTTCCTCGCGGTGAATTACGGCGTCAAGACCGTTTCCGGTGTCATGACGGGTAACGTAGACACCCTTTACACGGGAGAAATTGAAAACAGCATTGACGTAAAGATTCTTACCGAGAGAAGCGGAAAAGCGCCAGCTCTTGTCGGTTTTGACTTTTTGTTCGCTACCGGTTTACAGACGGAGCCTGATTGGTACAAGGCTTATACGGAAAAGACACTCGCCTTGGCGACCGACCTGTGGAACAAAGGCGGCATTCCGGCATTCACCTGGCACTGGAAGGACCCGAGCGATCAGGTCGATGCATTCTATACCAAGTCCGGCAACGCAACCACCTATACCGAATTCGACTTCACCCAGGGCTTTACCGACCCGTCTTGCACGGCAAGCTGCACCTGGAATACGGAATCCGACACCTATAAGCAACTCGTGAGCGATATCGACGAAATCGCCGATATGTTCCTCGGCTTGCAGACTGCTGGCGTCGCCGCTGTTTTCCGCCCGATTCACGAAGCGAGCGGCGGATGGTTCTGGTGGGGCACCAAGGGTGGTGCCGCATTCCAGGCTCTTTACAACCTCATCTACGATGAAATGGTGACGGTCAAGGGCGTGAACAACCTGGTCTGGGTCTGGAACCCGGAATATTCGAGCGATACCGACTGGAACCCGGGCGCATCGAAGTATGACGTCATCAGCTTGGACATATACGATGCTTGGGACTATTCCTCCAAGTTCATCACCGCTTACTCGGAACTCACCACCAACTTCGGTACGGACAAGATGTTTGCCGTTTCCGAAAATGGTTCCATTCCGGATATTTCCGTGATGAATGCAAACAACGTTGCTTGGTCCTGGTGGATGCCGTGGTACCAGAGTTGGGGCGGTCTCTTCCTGGATCAGACGGTGGACGCCGTTTGGAAAGCCAATATGGGTTCCGACTGTGTCATCACTTTGGACGAAATGCCGGGTTGGAATAGCTATACGCTCAGCACTTCTAAAGTGGCTGCCTGTGAAGCCGGTTATGCTCTCGGCGATCTCGACACCGCTCGCACTATTGAAGTCGTCGTTCCGGGCGATACCGCAACGAACGGCTGGCTCCGCGCTTCGATTTCGACTTCTGCCACAAGCGATACCGCCAAGGGTAACGTGATTATCCAGAGCGCAAGCGCTATCGATCTTTCGACGGCCAGCACAATTACCTTCAACGTTTACAACACGAACAAGCTTTCCGGCATTTGGTTCACCATCGCATTCCTCGGCAACGGAAGCACCAGCTGGGCATGGGCACAGCCGGAAGGTTGCTGGGTCAATGCAGGCGACTCGACGACTTGCACGATTGACCTTTCGACGACCGCCAAGGATCAGGTTGTTTTGACCGGTACGGATTACACGACCTTCATGAGCAACATCTTCAAGGTCTATATCGAAATCTTTGCAACCGGCTTCAATGGCGACGTTTATTATGACGCAGTGAAGACCAATACGGGCGTTGTTCTCAACGCCTTCGATGATCCGACGGAAGAAATTGAAGTGGAACAGGCTCAAAATCTCTCCGTGCAAATCATCGGTTTAGGTAATGGTTTGGCAATTGAAAAGATTGCTTCTGTTGCAAATGCGGTGAAGATGAGCGTTCAGAACCGCACGCTTTCGATTTCCGTTCCGAAGGCTGGCAAGGCGAACATCGCCCTCTTCGACGTGACGGGTCATCAGGTGAAGAACTTCAACCAAGGTTCTCTCTCTGCTGGCGTGCACCAGTTCAATCTTTCGGGCGTTCCGCAAGGCAACTACATCCTTCAGGTGAAGGGTGCAGGCTTCTCTTCTGCAAAGGCGATCCGCATCAAGTAAGGCTTAACCGCTGAGCTTTTGAAAAGAGCTTCTCCGTGTGGAGAGGCTCTTTTTTTGCATAAAAGGTTCCTTTCCAAAACGAAACTCTTACTGCACAAGCCGCGTGCGGCATCCGCTTCTCCACTCGGCTCGCTTTGCTCGCTCAGCGATCAAAAGCATAGGCCTGTCGGCTTGCATTCGCGATCGGCAGAGCGCCGCTAGAGAACGGGACTAGATCTCGTTGGGCGCCGGTCGCGCCAGGAAAGGCTCTTGCTCGGCACGAGCTGTTACTGCACAGGGTGCGCACGGCATCCGCCTCTCCACTCGGCATGGAACTACAGACTTTGCAGGACAACAGGCTGCTATAGATAAGCTGGGAGAGAATCATGTATTCT
>JAILDK010000033.1 GCA_024689485.1 Fibrobacter sp. | reverse complement strand
TTGTCCATCACGGAGTCCGTGATTTCTTCGCCGCGGTGAGCCGGGAGGCAGTGGCTAACCTTGCAGTGAGCCGGAGCGAGCTTCAGAAGATCGTCGTTGATCTGGAACGGGAGGAAGTGGCTCTGCTTCGAGTCCTTTTCGCCTTCCTGGCCCATGGAGACCCAGACGTCGCTGTAAAGGATATCTGCGTCCTTGACGGCTTCCTTCGGATCGTTGAAGACGCGGTACTGCGTACCGTGCTGCTTGAAGAACGGTTGCATTTCGTCGATGACGGAAGTCGGCTGTTCAAAGCCCTTCGGGCAAGCGAGCGTGAAGTTCATGCCGAGCTTTGCACAAAGAACGAGGAAGGAATTGGCGACGTTGTTGCCGTCACCGATAAAGGCAATCGTTTTGCCCTTGAAGTCGCCGACCTGTTCCTTGATGGTCTGGGCGAATGCGAAGGCCTGGCAAGGATGAGAGTCGTCGGTCAAAGCGTTCACGACCGGGATGTTGCCGTATTCGGCGAGCTTTTCGACGAGTTCCTGCTTGAAGCAGCGAACGACGAGAGCGTTGACCCAGCGGGAAAGGCACGTGGCAACGTCATGGACGCTTTCACGCTTGCCGAGACCGATGGAATCCGGCGCGAGGAGAACGGCGGCACCGCCGAGCTGGTGGATGCCGACCTGGAAAGTCGTAATGGTGCGGAGAGAAGGTTTCTCAAAGAACATGCCAATCGTCTGACCGTGGAATCGATCAGAGAACTGTCCATTGTGGACTTCTTTTTTCAGGCGCATAGCAATGTCGACCGTTTCGAGGATGCGTTCCTCGCTCCAGTCGGCGAGACGTAAAAGATGACGGTTTTTATCGATCATTGAGTTATTCCTTCTTCTCCCTGGAAAACAAAAAAACCGGTCCAAAAACTTTTTGGGCTAGCTAAGTTTCCCTAGAATATCAGGGAGATGTTCAATTTAATTAAAATTCGACAATTTTGGCAAGCTATTTAAAGCTTATCCAGGTAATAAGTAGGGCGAAGTTTCAGGAATTTTTCGTCGTCGGCGAGCTCGGAGGCCGGCTGGTTTCGTCCGATGAGGAGAGCTGCATCGATTCCTGCGTGCATCGCTCCGCCGATATCCGTGGCGAGAGTGTCACCGATCATCACGGTCTTCATCTTGCGCGGAAGAGAGGCTAGAGCCTTTTCGTACAAGGCTTTGAAGGGCTTTCCGAAGTAGAAAGTCTCGGGGTGGGCTTCCTTGTAAAGGCGATGCGCGTAACAGCCCGAAACGCCTTCGCGTGGGGTATTCACACGGGGAGCCCAGGCATCCGGATTCAAAACGACCATTTTCGCTCCAGGGCGACGGAGAATCTTCAGCGCATCTTCAAAAAGGTGCTCTTCTTTTCCCGTCGCTGAAACGATCACCGTGTTCTCGGAAGGATTGTCCGAAATTTTGACGCCTCCCTTTTCCACGAAATGCGTCCCATTCGGACGTCCGATGTAAAAGGCTTCGTGAATGCCTTTTTCCTTGGCGAAAGGCGCAAAAAGGTCTCCCGAAGAAAGAATTTCCGAGGCTTCAAATGGAATCTGCATGCGGGCAAGGCTTTCGACCATCAGCGGAATGGAGGTGGAAGCCGCGTTCGTCACCAGGCGCATCGGCTTTCCCGAAGCGCGAACCTTGTTGTACATTTCCACGGCTCCGGGGTACACGTATTCCTTTTGACAGTAGAAGGTGCCAAAGGCGTCAAAGAAAAAGGCTTCGTAATTTTCGAGCAAAAAGTCTAGACTGACAGACTTTGTCTCGTTCGGCATGGGTTGAAAATTTTCGACTTCAAAGTAATGGGCGTAGATTTCGCGCTCAAAGGATTCCATGCTATTTCGAGTTCCTTTTGACTCCCCAGATTTGCGCCGCGTTCTTTCCGCTGTCGCTTTTCCAGAGAATTTTGTCTTTGTAACGGATGGTGGCAAAAATTTTGGCGAGGTAGGCGCCGGTCGCAACAATGGAACGGTCGTTCGCCATCATGTTCCATTTGAGGAAGAAGGTCTGCGGATTTTCGAGGCAGTTGCCGTCTAAAAAGTGAGAATCCGAGCAGGAGGTTTCGGAGGTGACGCTGGTGACGTAGGCGCCGGTCGTTGAGTAAAGGCGGAGCGAGAGCTGAATGGAAATGTCGCCCGGGAGAACCTTTTCCGTGGAGCTGCTTGCAAATTCCTGAACGAATTCGCGGAAGTCCTTTCCGCCGATTTTTAAGGCGACGCCGTGTTCTGCGGAAGAAGGAAGTTTTGCCGAAGTGTCTGCAAAGACGCGTTCAAAGATCGGGGCGCGATCCAGCGTGTCGGATTCCCGAATCATTGCAAGTGAATTTGTTTGCAATTCGAACGGATAGGCGCCGGCGATTTTTGCATACGGGCCAGTCGCCAAGGCTTTGTTCAACAGGGAATCCTGCAACGTGCCGACGAGAATGCGGACGCTGTCGCGCGGAAGCGGAAAACCGGTACCCGCATTCCAAATCAGCAGTGCCGAAGATCGGTCTGTTTCCCATTCGACTTTGGCGGCGGAAATCGTTTGCACATTTCCAGCATGTTTGAATTCCAAAAAATCTGCATTCGGAGAAACTTCGGAAACAGGTTCCGAAAACCGCACCCGCAGGGAATCCTTTCCCGAACTGTGATGGGCGAGGTAAGCGCTTTCGACAATCGGCGAGAGCTTTTCACTCATCGCAATCGGCATCTCCGACGAATCGCGGAAAACGATTTTTGCCGTCTTCGATTTTTCGGAAAGGGCTGTGCTGCGGTAAAGGTTCGCATTTTGGGAAAGATCGAGAACGATCGAATTCACATGCGAAGAATCCAATGGGAGCTCAGAGCCTTGGAATGCGAGAACCTGAGAAATTCCGCTCGAATCCTTCCAGTAAAATTCCAAACGGGCGACCGTGGAATCCAGATATTCCCGGGAAAGATTTCCCAAAAATCCGATTTCCACCTGGTCCATTTGGCTGTCGCCGTTCATGTCCTTGAAAAAATTCTTGGACGTGGACGGGGGAATCGGACTCTGGATAAACGCGGAAAATCCGAATGCCGGAAGCATTCCGCAGAGTAAAGCCCATGTCCGAATTCCGAGTTTCATTCGACCTTCTTAGCTGTGCAAAAATCCGTAGTCGCGACCTTCTGCCGGAACGATCATACGCATTTCCGAAAGAACGCCGATTCTATCCTTTAAAATACTCTTGAAATCTTCGCCGAGTTCTTCTTCTTCGTCCTGGTTCAGGTTATAGGCGTAAAAACTGCCGTCGCCAAAGAGCGTAAAGCAGCAGTCCCAGTCGATTTTCGAATTTTCGTCGTCCATGCTTTCGAGCATCAGAATCGGCTGCGGAGCGGGAACCGGTGCCGCATGACCGTTTTCGTACAAGAAGTAATTGCGCGAAATGAGCATGTGTTCCAAGGCCATCGTCGGCTTTGTGTCCGAAAATTCATTGCGCAGACGGCGAATGTTTCCCAGGTCGTCTTCGAACGGATCCTGGAAATCCTGCGGGAGCACGATCTGCCAGTAGTCGAACTTTTTGCCCGAGGCGTCAAAGCGTTCCTGCCATTCCTTGGGAGGTTCCGGACGGTTGATCAAAAAATCTTCAAAACCGTCGAGGATTTCGTCAAAGTGAGATTCGTAATGGGAGTTGCGCTGCTCTTCGATCAGGGCGAGAAGACTCGAAATTTTTTCGTCTGTCGTCGGGGTGTGCAGTTCCTGATTTTCTTCGGACATTACCATTCCTCTGTGGTTTTAAGGGTAAGGCTCATGGCGAGCTTCTTTTCGTAATAAGCGCTTTCGTTAATGAAGATCGGCCAGACGCTCTTGTCTTCTTCGTTCGGGATATCCTTTCCGTCGAAGGAAATAAAAATCGGGTCGCTTGGCTTCACTTCTTTGTAATCGCCGTTTTGCAGGTTCGGATGGACCATGCCACGGATCTCTCCGAACTTGTCGCGCGGATAGTCGATGTCTTTGTATTGCGTATAGACGTCCACGGTTTTCTTCGGCTTCTTTTGCAGAGTTCCCTGGTTCCATTCTTCTGCCATTTCGAGGTAGCGAAGAACGACCTTTTCGGTTTCGGCAAAGAGGCTTGCGTCCAGAGTGCCGTGTGGCTGCGCACCGACTTCCAGGCAGATGTCCGCCTTGGCGACCGTTCCAAAATAAGGGGATTCGCCGCGTTCTTCCGGCTGGTAGTAAATGAAGCAGTTCGGGAATTCGTGAACGAGTTCGGCGCTTGCGCGCATGGTAAACGGATCGCGGGTCGAAAGGATGAGGCAGACGCCCATATTCGAAGTCGTGTTGTGCACGTCAATAATGAGGTCGGTCTTTGTGTTTTCGCCTTTCGGGCCAAAGCGGTCGTTCAATTCCTTGGCGCGACGGATTTCGTACGCGTTCGGGTTTTTGAGGGCTAAAAGTCGGTTGGCAAAACTGCGGTTCAGGTCCAGTTCCACGTAGCGGCGACAAAGCTGAGTCGCTTCGATGTTCGTATGGACGAGTTCGATTTTTGCCGAAGGACATGCGTGAATGTAGTAGTTGCTATCGGCGGCCCATTTGCTGTAAAGCTTGATACCAGTGAGTTCGTTTCCGTGAGTTCCGCCGGCGATGACAATAGTCTTAATTTGGCTCATATATCCTTATTATACTAAATTTGGCGCATGATTTGTAAAGACCTGAACTTCCATAGACGCCTTTCGATCGCTCCTATGCTCGATTTTACCGATCGGCATGAACGTTTCTTTTTACGACTCCTGTCGAAGAACGTTTTGCTGTACACGGAGATGATCGTGGCGAATGCACTTTTGCACGCAGGTCCCAAGTTTTTGCAGCACGATCCGGTGGAAAACCCCGTCGCCTTGCAACTCGGCGGCAGCGATCCGAAGATGCTTGCGGAATGCGCAAAGATTGTGGAAGGCGCAGGTTTTGACGAGGTGAACCTCAATTGCGGATGCCCTTCGGAACGCGTTCAGAGCGGTTCCTTTGGCGCGATCCTCATGAAGCAAAAGGATCTAGTCGCGGAATGTGTGCAGGCGATGAAAAAGGAAGTGCAGATCCCGGTGACGGTCAAGACCCGCATCGGCGTCGATGAATTTACCAGCTGGGAATTCTTTGAAGACTTCATTCGCACGGTCCACAGCGCAGGCTGCGACACGTTCATCATCCACGCTCGCACGGCAAGGCTCCGCGGATATTCGCCCAAGGAAAACCGCGAAAAGCCGACGATCCACTACGAGACTGTTTACAAGCTCAAGGAAGTTTTTCCGCAGCTGAATATTTCTGTAAACGGGGACATCAAAACCATCGACCAGGCGAAGGGACATTTGCAGCATGTCGATGGTGTGATGATGGGACGTGCCGTTTACGCAAACCCTTGGATGCTCGCCACGGCTGACTCCGAAATCTATGGCGAAAAAGATGCGGCTCCGCAAACGCGCAAGGCTTTGCTCGAAGCTTTTTTACCGTATGTGCAAAAGGCGCAGGCGGAAGGCTGCCCGCTTTCGATTCTCACGAAACACTTGTACGGAATCTTCACCGGATTTCCGGGCGGCAGAAAGTTCCGCCAGATTCTTTCGGAAGGCGCCCCCAAGGCTCTAGACGGAGCCGCTTTGATTCGCTCGGCGATGGACGCTGTCGAAGAAATTTGATTTCCTTAAAATTCAGAACCGTTTAAAACAAACGTAGGTCTCCGAAGAGGCCTACGCTTGTTTGGGGTATGGAGGAAATCAATTACACTTATAATATAGACATTTCGGAACGAGGGGACAAGGATGGGATGGGTACTTTTTCCTTGCAAAACCCTTTGCAATTACTCACGCGGAGGCATATTGTGAGCGTCGTCACGATTTGACGGGGGACCCATACGATCGCCGTGTGGCCCATTTCCCATAGGCTTCGGGCCATTTCCCATGTGCGGACCGTGGCCCATCTGCGGACCTTCCATGTTGGGATGTTCCATGCCGTGACGTTCCATGTTAGGACGATCCATGTTGGTATGTTCATCCTGTTCGTGACGCGGACCATGCATTTCATCTTGCAGATGTTCCGTCATGTCGCCCTTCGGGTGCATCTTGTCGAACTTGGATTCTTGAGCCTTGAACTTTTTTTGCTGTTCTGCGGTCAAGACGCTCTTGAAGAACTTGACATCTTGAATGCGCTGATCCAAGCGGGTTTCGTTCAACAGGAGCAGCTTGGCGCGCGTAGACTGGAGAGCCGCTTCGTCGATCTTGTCTGCCTTGAGGATCGTGTGGAGTTCCTGTTCGGCAAGCTTGATCTGGCGACTCATTTCGCGGCGGAGCGAATCACAGGCGCGACCGTTGGAGTCGAGCTTGGCGATCTGTTCCTTAGAAAGTCCAAGAGCGCTGTCCATTTGGTGCTTAAAGTTGAAGCGTTGCTGCTTTTTGAAAGCGCGCCATTCGTTTTGAGGCTTATCCTGCGAAATTTCCGGCGCGGTAGGCGGATGCGGATTTTTGGCGCAGAAGACGACGGAACTTGCAAAGAAGCCGACAGCGGCGGCTAAGACAAGTCCGCAAATCCAAAGAAGTGTGTAGCTTTTTTGCATGGTTTATTCTCCTGTTGTGTAGTAGTTGTCGAAAGCGGTGGCGAAGGTACTGACGGATTCTCCGGAACCTAGGGAAGAATACCAGGAAAGGGATTCCACCGAAGAATCAGTATCTTCAAGGATTTCTTGAGAGATCGAAGAGGTGTTCATTCCGAGGAAGAACGCGCCGGCGACAAGCAGAACGCTTGCGGCGACAGCCACAGAGGAAAGTTTGCGGAACAAGATGAACCGTTTTTCTTCTTGCTTGGCTTCGATTCGGGCGACGACCTTTGCCCAGGAATCGCTGCGAGGTTCCAGCCTCATGGACTTGGAAAAATCGATTTCTTCACGCATAAGTTGTCTCCTTATCGAGGACCTGACGGACCTGTGCACGGGCACGGGAAAGTCGGGCTTTGAGCGTGCCTTCCGGCGCGTTATACATTTCAGAAAGGGTCTTGATGTCGAGACCTTCCGCGTCTTTGAGCCATAAAAGGCTGCGCTGATCGGGCGTGAGAATGGAGAGACCGTAAGTGAGAGCTTCCTTGTCGAGGATCGCATCTGTCTTATCGGATCGTCCGATGGCGCGTTCTTCTATTTCCAAATGGCGGTCGGTTTCGATCGTCAAGTGAACCTTGTCGCTGCGCAGCTTCATCAGGCAGGCGTTTTTCGTCAGCATGTAAAGCCACGTCGAAAGGCTCGATTCTCCGCGGAATTTTTGAATCGCTTCCGGAATCTGGACAAAGACATCCATCAGAATGTCTTCTGCCTGATCGCGGTCCAAGAGCATGCGGAAGGCGAGGTTCAGCATGTGCTGACTATGCTCGTCCCAGACGCGCTTGAGGGCGCTCAAATCTCCCTTTTGGAGTTTTTTGATAATCTCTTTTTCGCTCATTCTATCCTTTGGATGCTTTTCGAAAAGGATCGGTTGCTTTCAAAATAAGAAATTTGAGAAAACAGGCGGAATTTTGGAAAAGTTTCCTTGGAAATGACAAAATAAAGCCTATTTTGTAGGCGAAAATGAACCAGAATCCTTTTGAACTCCTCAAGACTTCTTCCAAATCCAAGGCGCGTTTGGGTAAAATCACGACCGCTCACGGTGTCGTCACCACCCCGATCTTTATGCCTGTCGGAACGGAAGCGACTGTCAAAGGGATCACCTCCCGCGATATCCGCGAAATGGAAGCGGAAATCATCCTTGCGAACACGTACCATTTGTACCTGCGCCCGGGAACTAAAAAGATCGCCGCTGCGGGAGGCGTTCAAAAGTTCATGAGCTGGAACGGTCCAATGCTCACTGACAGCGGAGGATTCCAGGTCTGGAGCTTAAAGGATCTGCGAAAGATTACTCCGGAGGGTGTGGAATTCCGCAGCCACCTGGACGGTTCCAAACATTTCTTTTCCCCGGCGAGCGTGATGCAGGCCCAGCGCGAAATCGGCGCCGACATCATCATGGCCTTTGACGAATGCACGCCTTACCCGAGTACCGTGGAAGAGGCGAACAAGTCGCTCGAATACACGCTCAAATGGACCCGCGAAGCGAAGGATTGGCTCGATGCGCATCCGCCGATTCTCGGATATCCGCAGTACTTCTTTGGAATTGTCCAGGGGGGAATGCACCTGGAGCTTCGCAAGAAATCCATCGAAGCCTTAAAAGAAATCGGCCCCGACGGCTACGCCATGGGAGGCCTTTCTGTCGGCGAACCCGCGGAACTCATGTACCAGATCGCCGACTTCTGCACGAACGTTTTGCCCGCCGACCGGGCGCGCTACGTGATGGGCGTGGGAACGCCTTGGAACCTTTTGGAACTGATTCGCCGCGGCGTAGACATGTGCGACTGCATTTTGCCGGCGAAGCATGCGCAAGACGGAATGGCTTATACGAGCCGCGGCGTTCTGCGGTTCAAAAATGAACGTTTTGCCTGTGAATTCGACAAGCCTTTAGACCCGGAGTGCAACTGCTATTGCTGCAGAAATTACAGCCGCGGCTATCTGCGCCATCTCTTTAAGACCAAAGAGCCTCTTGGCTGGACGCTTTCGACGATTCACAATTTGCACTTTTACATTCACCTGATGCAACAGGCGAAGGCGCATATCGCAGACGATACGTTTGAAGAATGGGCGGCCGAACAGATTCCGCTTTTACAGCGGAACGCGGATTAATCCTTGAGGCAACGAACGGAGTTCCCTTGGTACATATTGCTTATAACGATGTATACACAATCTTTTTCTGTTGCGTTTTCTGATAGCAAAGAAAATTTGTATGCTCCACCACTTAACCTGGATGAACTCCAAAAAGCAGTCTGGTAGCCTTGGAAGTCAAATTCATAGAGAGATGAAATGTATATGCCTGTAGCGAGTGCGGTAAAGCCATAATCGTCGGTTCCTTCGCCACCATTCCAGCCGGATGTGGATTTGAGTCGGCTTGCGCAGTGGTCATAAGCATTCGCTAAGGTTTCATCCTTTTCGCATTCCATGTATTTTAGGAGTGCCAATATTTCTGTGGAATCAGGCAAGTGCCAGCCTTCAGGACAAACCCCTCTGACTTTTCCGCTCGCAGAACATTCTGCATTTCGTCCACAGCCAAGAGCGTTCTGGCTAAAAACGCCAGCACTGTCCATGGCCGCGCTCCATGTGTATAGGCGACCATAGCTTACGCAGTTTTTTGCGTAGTTATCATAGCACATGCTGATGGCGGTATTGTAGTTGTATTTGAAATTCAAATTCTCGGCCATCCAGATTTGATCTCCGATGGTGACTGTTTTGTAAACAGAACCATCTCTTAAGTCGATGAGACTATCTGCGGAAGCATCATAGATGCTACCTGCTGTGATATCGATATATTCCGAGCTTGATGAGAGAGCTTGCCTCGAGCTTGACGAGGAGCTGTCATTGCGAGTCGTCGAAGACGAAGAAGCAAACTCACTCGAGCTGGATTGCGTCTCTTCGTTTGCAATGACACTCGAGGAACTTGCAATGACACTTGAGGAGGATGATAGACTGTCTTTGCGGGCCGTCGAAGACAGAGCCTGCCACGAGCTTGACGAAGTGGAAGCAATCATAACCTGACTACTGGAACTAGCAGCGGAGTCTTGTAAAGATTCGCTCGTCATGCCACTTGAAGAAAATGCTATAGCACTTGAAGAGGATAGGACGGAATCAACTTCGGAGGAAATTTCCGGCTGTGTAGAAGATGTGTCTTCGCAGGCGATGAAAAGGGCGAAGAAAATGGAGACGGTAATGAATGTGAAAATTTTAGTCATAGCGAAAAATTTATTCTTCTTCTTTTTCTAAAATGACGAGGGCGCGGTCCTGCGTGCTGCGCGGAATGCGGTAGAAATGCTTGGAAACCAGCTTGAAACCGTAATCTTCCGGGTGGAGGGTCGCGAGTTCATCTTTAACCGCAGGGCCTTTCATAAAGTACGCGCGGCCACCTGGGACGAGAGCCTTTTGGATTCTCGGGAGCGTGAGCTCAATCAGTTCAAAGGCGCGGCTGATGACGCCTTGCACCGGGAAGGTAAGGCTGCGGCTTGTGACCTTGTGACCAAAGACGTCAATGCCTTTGAGACCGAGTTCTTGAATGACAAGATTCAAAAATTCAATGCGGTTCGGGCGCGGTTCGCAAAGGGTCAGACGAATGTCCGGATTCACGAGCTTCAGCGGAATTCCCGGAAAACCGGCGCCGCTTCCCACGTCGATCATGCGCTTTGGCCATTCCGGCACATAGGCGTTGATGAGCGTGCAGTCTGCATAATGGCGTTCTACAATCGTTTCGAAAGCATTCAGACGGGTCAGGTCCTGGTCCTTGTTGTGTTCGCGCAAAAGCTGGTGGTAAGCCCACAGCTGTTCAAGGGTTTCCTTTTGAAGATCGACTCCGTGATATTCCAATAGCTGCTTTAAACCTGCAACCGAAGGAACGGCACGCTTGCCGTTGAAAAGGGGAAAGACCTGATTGACTGGACGTTTTGAAAATTTAGAAGGCATGGCGTAAAAGTAGAAAATTAAACGTTTTTTCTTCAATTCCGGATTTCGAACGTCTTATAAAGGGAACGTCTTTTGGATAGGAGAAAATGTTGCGGCGTGACCTTGGGAAAATTTTGGGAATTCTGCTCGCTCTGCTCGGAACGCTCGGGGCGGCGGAACGGGAAAGCGTTTCCGTCGAAGACGCCTTTTGGGCTTATGACGATGGCAAGATCGGCGAAGAAGACTTGGAAGAACTTTTACGCCTGATCGAAGCGGGCGACGGGGAAGAGGCTTGCGCAGAATGGGAGGCTTTAGGCTTAGAGCCTTGTGAAAAAGCCTGGACGGAACGCTTAGACGGCTTGAATTTTCGAGGAGCGTTTCAAGAGGCTCTTTCTTTGGATTCCGTGGGGAATCTGCGGAGTCAGCGGACGCGCCTTGCTCTTGGACTGTGGCGGATCTCTGGCGAAGTACGCCTTAAGTCGCAAGGCGCACAAAGCCCTTCTGTCGAATACAGGCGCTTGCAGTACAAGGGTAGGCGCTTTTTTGCCGCGGCGGGGAACCTTTCTTCGGCGGACGTGGGCAGCGCCGTTTCTTTGCAAAAAAGGCTCGGCGGCATTCTCACGGCCCGCTTAAAGCCTTTTACGGTTGGCGCTTTTGCGTGGGAAGATTCCACCGCTGGCATGCACACGGCGATCGGATCGCCAAAAAACGTTCAGGTCTTCGCCATGGGAAATTTTTCTGTGGACGGATTCCGCGACGCCTTTCTGCGCACAAAAACTTCTACTGCCGATGTGCAGGTTCTTTATTCCAAGGATTGGAAAACGCCTCTTTTGGTCGTTGCCGGAAGTTCCGAAAAAGGCAAAGGCTCTTTGCCGCTACGGATGCGCTTTCGCGCCTATCTGCACAAGAACGATTCGCTGCCTGGAATTTTTCGACTGCCGAAGACCGTGGAAACGCATCGCGCTGTCGCGAATTCTACGGTGCAAGTGCCTCTTTCGGAATGGAAGTTTCGATTGCAGGGGAACCTGGCTGTTCCGCTGGATACGGGGAAGGCGCGTTCCGCGGCAGAGATTTCTGCGGTGCGGCATCGGGAACGGGCTGCATTGGGATTTGGAACGCGGGTGACGGCTCTTGGGGAAGATTTCTCGACGACGCTTTTTTGGCAAAGTGGAATTTGTTTGTTTGAAAAAGACAGTCTGTTTGCGGAATGGAGGCTTACCCCTCGAAATCCGTTGAAAACAACGTTGTATGAAATCCGTCCTGGGATATCGATTCCGTTTGAAGAGGCGGTGCGTGCCACGGTGCTGTGTATTTTACGCGGTCCTAAGAAAAAGCCTTTTGTGGTGCGACAAGAAACGCAAATGGCATTTTCTGCAAAATTTTACGGAAAAAGCTCTTTGGAACTTCGCTCGGAGCGTTTTCAAGATTTGCACCTGTGGCGGTTTGGACTTGAATTCGGCGGAAAGTGGTAAATAAAAAAACTCCCTCCAAGGAAAGGAGAACCTTGGAAGGAGTTAAAGGGGGAGTGTTTGGTACAGATTAATTTATCTAATCTTTTCGGATAAGAGCATTTGTACCAAATGAATTCTTGTATACAGTTGTAACCAGTGCGAGTTACTTCGCCTGAGCCTTACCCCAGGAATCCTTGAGTCCCACGGTACGGTTGAAGACGAGGTGTTCCGGCTTGGAATCGCGAGAATCCAGGCAGAAATAGCCCTGACGCATAAACTGGAAGCGGTCGTCCAAAGTTGCCTTAGCCAAGGACGGTTCGAGCTTTGCCTGCTTCACGATCATGGAATCCGGGTTCAGGTAGTTCAGCGGATCTTCTCCGTCCGGAACGTCGCCCGTGTTTTCCAAGGTGAAGAGGTTGTCGAAAAGCCGCACTTCTGCATCAACTGCGGTAGAAGCGTTGACCCAGTGGATCGTGCCCTTGACCTTGCGTCCGTCCGGAGCGTCGCCGCCCTTGGTGGTCGGATCGTAGGTGCAGTGGATGGTTGTCACGTTGCCGTCGGCGTCCTTTTCCACGCTGACGCACTTGACGAAGTAAGCGCCCTTGAGACGGACTTCGCCGTCCGGTTTAAGACGGAAGTACTTCTTCGGCGGATTTTCCATGAAGTCGTCGCGTTCGATGAAGAGTTCCTTGCCGAACGGAACCTTGCGGGTGCCGGCATTCGGATCTTCCGGATTGTTTTCGACATCGACGTCTTCCACCTTGCCGTCTTCCCAGTTGTCGATCACGACCTTGATCGGGTCGAGAACGGCCATGGCGCGGCTAGCGGTTCTGTTCAATTCTTCGCGGATGCAGAAGTAGAGCAGGTTGATGTCGACCATGCTGTCGGCCTTGGAAATACCGATGCGGTCGCAGAATTCACGGATCGAAGACGGGGTGTAGCCACGGCGGCGGAGACCGCAGACCGTCGGCATACGCGGGTCGTCCCAGCCCATGACGCGGCCGCTCTTTACGAGTTCCAAGAGCTTGCGCTTGCTCATCACCGTGTAGGAGAGGTTCAAGCGGGCGAATTCAATCTGTTGCGGACGATTTTCCAAATTCAAGGTTTCGAGGAACCAGTTGTACAGCGGACGGTGCGCTTCGAATTCGAGTGTGCAGATCGAGTGCGTAATGCCTTCGATCCAGTCCGAAAGCGGATGGGCGAAGTCGTACATCGGGTAGATGCACCACTTGTCACCGGTGCGGTGGTGGGTCGCATGCTTAATGCGGTAGACCGCCGGGTCGCGCATGTTCATGTTCGGGCTTGCGAGGTCGAGCTTTGCACGGAGCGTCTTTGCGCCGTCGGCAAATTCGCCTGCCTTCATGCGGCGGAACAGGTCCAGGTTTTCTTCGATGCTGCGATCGCGGTACGGCGACGGCTTCGACGGCTTGCCTGCATCGTTGCCGCGGTATTCGCGCATTTCTTCCGGAGACAGGTCATCGACGTATGCCTTGCCGAGCTTGATCAGCTGTTCAGCAAAATCATAGAGCTGGTCGTAGTAGTCGCTTGCATAGTGAACCGGTTCTTCCCAGTTGAAACCGAGCCAATGCACGTCGTTGTAAATGGAATCGACGTATTCGGTGTCTTCCTTCGTCGGGTTCGTGTCGTCAAAACGGAGGTTCGTCTTGCCGCAGAACTTCTTTGCGGTGCCGAAGTTCAGGCAAATGCTCTTGGCGTGTCCAATGTGAATATAACCGTTCGGTTCCGGCGGGAAACGGGTCAAAACGTGATCGCGTTTACCGGTCTTCAAATCGTCTACGATGATGTCTTGAATAAAGTTGGTAGATTCCGGGATATCCATAATGTTCTCCAGAAGGGAATTTCAGTTGAAAAGTTAGAAAAGGTTTGGCGAAAAAACTATATTCGGTGCGTATGATTTGTCCTTATTGCCACCATACAGAAGACAAAGTTGTCGATAGCCGCTCCAGCGGTCTTTCGATCCGCCGTCGGCGTGAATGCCTTGCTTGCGGAAGACGTTTTACAACTTACGAATATGTCGAAGTTGTCCCGTTGACCGTGACAAAAAGAGACGGTCGCCATGAACCGTTCAAGCGCGAAAAGCTTCTCGCCGGTATCGATGCCGCTTGTAAAAAGCGCCCCGTGAGCCGTCAGACGATTGAAGAAATCGTGACGCGCGTCGAAAACGCTTTGATGACAAGCGAAAGTCAGGAAGTGCGCTACGACGAAATCGGCAATCTGGTGATGGAAGAACTTCGAAAAGTCGATGCCGTTGCCTATGTTCGCTTTGCTTCTGTCTATCGCGAATTCAAGGAAGTCAACGAATTCGTGAAGCAGGTGATGCAGCTCGATCCGCCGATCGTGAGTTCGGCCAAAGAAAAGTAGCCGTGAACGATTTTCGAAGCCTTCTGGAAAAAGCTTTTTCCAAGCGTTCTTCGCTTTTGGAATTGACCGACGCGTTTCGCGTCGTGAACGGCTCGGACGATGGATTTCCGGGCGTCGCGATCGACCAGTACGGCGATCGCTTTCAGGTTCAATATTTTGGCCCGGAACTGCTTTCCCGCGAACAAGAAATTGCGACGGCGGTCAAAGAGGTTTTTGCTCCGAAGTTTATCGTCTCCAAGTTCCGGCTTTCTCCGTCGGGAAAATCTTTAGAAAAGCCCGAAATGCATGTAGAACTCGGCAGCGAAACGGAATCTTCGACGATCGTCCGCGAAGGGAACTGCCGCTTTCACGTGGACCTTCTCGATACGGTCAACCCGGGCCTCTTTTTGGACATGCGAGATGGCCGCTTGGACGTGGAAGCCCGCGCCCGCGGAAAAGAAGTGCTGAACCTTTTCAGCTACACGTGCAGTTTTGCTGTGCACGCCCGTGTCGGCGGCGCGACCCGTGCGGTCAATGCGGATATCAGCGGAAAGATTTTGGAAAAGGGTCGCGAGAATTACCGCTTGAACGGCCTTGAACCTTTGAAGGGTGAATTCTTCAAGGGGGACAGCCGAGAATATTTGGCGTGGTGCTTGCGCAAAGGCTTTAAGTTTGACGGCGTCGTTCTCGATCCGCCAAGTTTTTCCCGTAACAAGGGAAAGGTCTTTTCCGTGAAAACGGATTTTCAGACCTTGGTCGCCGAAGTCGCAGGACTTCTCGCCCCGGGAGCGTTCTTCCTCGCGAGTACAAATTACAGCGCATTCACGCCGGAAGGCCTTGCGAAAGAAACCTTGGCGACTGTCAAAGAACAATTCCCGAAGGCGAAAATCGCATGGGCGCGTGGACAGGGAATGGATTTCCCGGGATCCGGCAAGCGCAAGGAAAGCGCCCTTTCTGCGGTTATGATTGAAGTGGGGTAGTCGAATGAAATCCGTCAAGATCCTTCTTTGCTTGCTTCTGCTTTTGTTCTGCACATCCGAAGCGGCAAAAACCTCAAAGGCTTCCAAACCTTCCAAGGCAAAAACGGCAAAGGTTGCAAAACTGAAAAAGTCGGAATTGACGGATTCCCGCGACAAGCAAAAGTATCGCACGGTGAAAATTGCCGGCCGCGAATGGATCGCCGACAATCTGAATTTCAATGCTCCCGACAGCTACTGCTACGCCGAAGACGAAAACAACTGCATGGCTTACGGAAGGCTTTATACCTGGGACGCGGCGATCAAAGCTTGCCCTGCAGGATATCGCCTGCCCACAGACGAAGATTTTGAAAGCCTCTGGACCGCAGCCGGTGCGGACTTTAACGCCGCCTATCTTTTAAAAACGGATTACGGCTGGTCGGGGGAAACAAACGGCAACGATACTCTCAAATTCAGCGCCATGCCTGCCGGCAATCGCTTTGACGACGGCAATTATGGAAATTTGAGCAAAATCGCATTCTTCTGGAGCGCAAGCGCCGAAGGCGAAGAGGCGAATGTCTGGTACATGAGTTCCAAATCGATGGGATTCGCCTATATGACAAAACCGAAAACCTTTGGGTTTTCGGTTCGCTGCGTCAAGTAAAAATCAAATTTCGATTTTGTGATCTTTGAGCTTGCGCCAAAGCGTGGCACGGCTAATGCCCAAACGTTCTGCGACTTCGGTCTTGTTGCCTTTGCAAACGTCGAGCGCGTGCAGAATGTGACGTTTTTCCAATTCGTCGAGAGTGATTATTTCTTCCGGATTTCCGTAACCGATCGCTTTGACTTCGGAATTACTTTGTACGGATTCGAAAGGTTCTTCGTTGGAAGGAACGTGCTTTTTCGGAGCCGGCAAAAGATCCTTGTTCTGGCGCAAAGGTTGCGAACTTAATTCTTCGGGCAAATCTTCTAAGCGGATCGTTCCGTTTTCGGAAAGCACGAGCGCGTGTTCGATAATGTTTTCGAGTTCGCGGACGTTGCCCGGATAGTTGTAAGTCGCGAGTGCCATTTGCGCGGCAGGCTCGATCTTTTGAATCAGTTTGTTCTGATCTTTTTCGAATTTCAGAATAAAGTATTTGACGAGGTTCGGAATCGTCGAACGGCGTTCTCGGAGTGGCGGAACGTTCAAATGGAAGGTGTTCAGACGGTAGTAAAGATCTTCGCGGAAGGTCTTGTTCGCCATCGCTTCTGCAAGGTCTGCGTTCGTCGCCGCAATAATGCGAACGTCCAGGTAACGCGTTTCCGTTTCACCGACTCGGCGGGTTTCGTGGCTCTGCAAAAAGCGCAAAAGCTTCACCTGCGTGGCGAGCGAAAGATCGCCGATTTCATCGAGGAAAAGGGTTCCGCCGTTCGCTTCTTCAAAAAGACCTTTCTTGTCGGCGGTTGCACCGGTGAAGGATCCTTTTTTACTGCCGAAGAGTTCGCTTTCGACCAGGTTCTCCGGAATCGCGCTACAGTTCACGGCGACAAACGGTTCGTTCGCGCGCTTCGAAAGACGGTGCACGATGCGGGCGAGGAATTCCTTACCCGAACCGGATTCGCCTGTGATCAGCACGGAACTCGTCGTCGGAGCGACCTTGTTCAGCAGACGGAGAATCTTTTGCATCTCGGGCGTATCGCCGAGAAGGTTGCCGAGCAAATGATCTTGCAGTTCACGGTAGCTGCTCGAATGTTCGAGGCCCTGCAAATACTTTTTGGCGACATCTTCTAAGGTGCGGACTTCGACAGGCTTGACGAGGTACGAAGCCGCTCCATGGGAAAGGGCTTTTTCTGCATCCTTCGCCGTGGATTGTGTACAAAGAAGTACCACCTCTGCTTCGGGATTGTGCGATTTTAAGAAACTGATGACATCGACGTCTTTATGCAACAGCAGGGAAATATCGACAAATGCAAAGTCGATATGGTTTTCTTCAATGGTGTTGAAAAGGGCTGTCGAGTTCGAAACTGTAAATAAAGACACGTCAGAAAGGGACCACGTGGAAGTCACATGGTCTATCACCCTCCTGTCTGCGTCTGCCAACAGGACGTTCATCAGTTTGCTAATCCTTAAGCGTGAGAAGCAACGATTTCGTCAACCTTGGCAATCAGGTCCTTGTAGTTAGGCGGCTTGGAGAAAATCGAAGACACGCCAAAGTGGCTTGCGATGTTCAGGTAGTCTTCCGAAGAAGTACGTCCGCCGCCGCTGATTGCGATAATGCGGTCGAGCTGGTTCTTGTTACGATAGTCCAAAATCACTTCAAAGCCATCCTGTTCCGGCATGATGATGTCGGTGATGACTACGTCATAATCCGTCTTGTCGTAGAGTTCTTTTGCCTTGCGGCCATCTTCGGCGGTATCCACGTCATAACCAGACATGCCGAGCATGTCCTTCAAGACGGAACGAATATCTTCTTCGTCGTCGATGATAAGTACTTTAGGCATTAAGCATTTCCTCCCATTTTTTTAGCGATAGGCCAATACAAGATAAATTTAGTTCCTTTTCCGATTGTTGTTTCCAGATTCAAATGCGCACCGGCCGCTTTTGTGAGTCGCATGGCGACTGCAAGGCCAATTCCCATGCCCTGGCCCGGTGCACGGGTCGTGAAGTACGGGGTAAAGATGTGCTTGACCACGTCGGGCGTCATGCCGGCTCCCGTATCCTTGACGGAAATGTAGAGGTACTTTCCAGCGGGAATCGTGGAGAACTGGGTCACAATCTGTTCGGCGACATCGACTTCGCGGCAGCCGTAAGTGAGCGTTCCGCCGTCCTTCATGGCGAGAATGGCGTTCTTGCCCATGTTCAGCATAATCCGGTGGAAGTCGGTCTGGTTGCCGAAGGCGATCATGTCGTCTGTCGAATTCTTGATAATCTGAATGTTGTCTGGAAGCGTTGCGGAAAGCGCATTGCGCACTTCGTCGAAGACAAGTCCCACGTTGAAATTGACGGCGACGTTCTTCTGGTCGCCCTGGCGTTCCTTGAGCTGGTCGTAGGTGCGTTTGACGAGTTCTGTTGCGTTCGTCAAAGACTTTTGCATGTTGCCCAGGTACTTTTGTGTACGGGCGCAGTCTTCGGACTTGGGTAGCGTGGCTTCGGCGAGGTCACGGTAACCGATAATGCCGGCGAGCAAGTTGTTGAAGTCGTGGGCGAGACCGCCGGCGACGTTGCTCATGTCTTCGAAGGTGGAAGCCTTGACGAGGTTTTCACGGAGCTGGTTACGTTCTTCTTCGAGAGCGTGGAAGTCTGTCGTGTCTTCGATCAGGCCGAGGACGCCTTTGATGCGGAACGCTTCATCGTACAAAGGAACCACGGTGTGCTTTTCCCAGTGCTTCTTGCCGTTCTCGTCGACGGTCGTTTCGTTTTGCACGACAATCTTACCGGGGCTTTCCATCGCCTGGGCTTCTTGCGGGGTAAAGATCGGTTCTTCGATGTGGCTCTTGATGTTTCCGCGGACCGCGATATCCTTGTTGTTCTGCTGGGTGTAAGCTCCCTTCAAATTTTTTGCCCAAAGGCGCGACGGAAGATTGTTCAAGAGAGAATTCAAGAAGATCTGTTGCTGCTGATAGAGCTGTTGCAAATTCACAATGCGCAGGCGGATCGCGTCGCGTTCATCGTTGAATTCCGCCTGCAAGCGGGAGAACCTCTGCTGCATGTCGTCGTTTTTGCGAAGGTCTCGCAAGAGTGCCTTGTAGCCGTAGAGAATTCCGTTTGAGGCGAGCGGTGTAATGGTGATGTTCGCCGAAACGGAATTGTTCTTGAGGTAAATCGGAATGTTGCTCATCGGTCCGAGAACAGTGATGTCCGGAATGAACTGCGTAATCGATTTTTGAAGGAGCGCTTTTTCGCCGACGCCAAAAAGTTTGCAGGCTGCGCGGTTCGAAAGTTCAATCTTGCCGTTGGAATTCAAAATGAGAATGCCTTCGTCCAGTTCCTGAATCACGTGTTTTAAGGACTTTGGCATGTCGATGCCTGTGCGGGCAAGAATCGTATTGGCGCGGTACAGGAAAAAGGTAATGACAAAGAGGAAAATCGAAGCGCTTTCGCCGTAGATGAAAAGTCCCAAGGCCGGAAGGATCGCGTCCATGGTAAAGCCCGCGACGATGGCGGTCATTTGCGCCACGAAAATCGAACGGAAAATCTTTTCCGCATTGGTGAAATGCATCTGCTGGTAAGAGATGATCGCGGAAAGGAAGACCGGAATAATCAGGAAAATTAAAATCGCGATGTTCGCAAAAGCCGAGTTCGCGGCTGTAAAACCGTACCACGTTGAAACGATGCCGGTGTAAAAGTTTCCCGTAAAACCGGCGACGAGACAAACGGCGACACCGATGACATTCCAAATGTTAAGAAAAACGCGAATTTTTCGCCAAATCGGCTTCAGGTTTTCACCTGCAATTCCGCAGATGACGCGGTAGATCGCATAACCGTACTGCACCCAGCAAAGGACGCCTAGAATGTAGACGGTATAGCGAATTTCATCGGAAACATAAACGCGGGGGAGCTGCTCCACGAACGCCAGAACATTCCAGAAAATGTTCAGAATCAGCAAGTAGACAAGATTTCTTTGAAGATGCTTTGCGAACGTATTCGAAAGAATCGTCGAAAGGATCATGGGAAGCAGAGCAATACAAGTCAGAAGGGCGATAAACCCATGCAAAAAGTGTACGCTGAATTCAAATGCTTCCATTCTTGAAAATTTCCCTACCGAAACAATTTAATCAAAAAAAGTACGCCAGATACGGCGTACTTCAAATTTAGTAGAAAAAGGAAATTATTGGACGCGGCGGATGCCAAAAGTTTGCGTCTTTGTGTAACTATCCTTCGACGAGAAGCGCTTGACAAGTTCGTCGTCCAGTTCAGTATTCGGAATGAACTTCGCTCCGATATCGATCTTGGCGATGTATGCGCCTGTACCAACGGCTCGTCCGCTTTCCGAGGAAAGGCCCTTGGTGCAGTTCGAAAGCCACTGCAAGCGCATCACAACCTGGTTATCGCTCGAAAGATACGTCGGCGTCAGGTTGAAGTCGCGGTCATAACGGTTCACGAAGGTTCCGAGGTTCGTGTAGAACGGCATATCGACGCTCAGGAGAATCGATTTCCATGCCGGAGCTTCGCCGAAGCTCGTACCGCGCGGAATGCCCATGTCAATGACGTAAAGCATGCCGTCGAATGTATAGGCGTTCGTGTCGACGCTTTCCACGAGTTGATCCTTTTCGTAGATGTCCCACTTACGCGTTTCCTGGTTCAAAACGATCAGGCGGAACGGTTCCTTCGCTTCGGTACAGGTTTCGGACTTGGACGAAGAAACATCGGAAACCGGATTTTCCGGGTGGACGTCGAACGTAATCTGCGGATCGCCCGAACCTGCAACGGTTGCCCACGGATTTTCAAGCGAGGGCTGGTTGCCGTTCTTGTCGAGGAAGAGGCTTCCGTCTTGCGGTGTGAAGCGGATGCGGTCACCTTCCTGGACGGCGGTTTCCGAGCTCTGTTCGTAGAGCATGTTGAACGTATTCGATCCGAGAGTCCAGCGGTAGGCGTAAACGTTCACCGGACCGCTGCGTTCGCGTTGGATCAGGTTCAAGGTCGAGTCTCCGACGACGAGCGGTTCACTGGCTTCGACGAGAAGCGAAACAAAGGAGCCTGCTTCGTTGATCGTTCCTGCGACAATCACAGGGCCCGTCTTGTCTTCGGCGAGGGTGGAATCGCTTTCGTAGTTGGCGCCGCTACCCTTGTGCTGGGTCAAAAGACCTGCGCCCACGATGTCGCCGCCCTTCGAAGAAATGCCCGAGTAGTTGCCGTTCGTGTTGCCGAGTTTAAATGCTGGATCGAGCTTGATTGTCGCTTCGGTTCCTTCGGAATTCCAGCTGAAGGAATTTGTCCAAAGTGTTTCTGGAACGGCACTGCCGAAGATGACCGAGACGCTGTCCGGAGCGTGACGGCTGTCGACAGTCTGCGTAAATTCGGCAAAGACCTGATCGGCGAGGCCGTCTCCGTCGCTGTCCGAAATGCTTGCATACTTGAGCGGAATCGGCATGATCTTGAGCGTGAACGTGAGAATCGGCTGAGTGCAGAGCGTGGAAATGCCGTTGCCCGATTTGTCGGTAATCGTTGCGGACGCAAGGAGCTGACCCTTCATGCCTTCGGTGATGAGGGAGTTCCCGCTTGCGTCAAAGGAAATCGTGTATTCCCAAACGTTCAAGGCTTCGTTGTAAAGTTTGGAACTGGTGACGCTTGGGGTAATGTCTAACGGATTTCCGCTTGCGTTGTACAGGGCGAGCGGCCAAGCGAGACCCGGAGCGGAAATCGGTTCCGAGAACTGGATGTAGATGCGGTCCACCGTTGCGGTATCCAAGCGTTCCAAAACGGAAAGCGAAAGCACTGTCGGAGAAATGCCGTCCTGGTAGTAATCGGTATGCGTTTTCGTTTCGCCGCTGATGTTGCTTTCGAGCGTGATGGAACCTTCCGGGTTCGTGTACACGGAAGTGTCCTTCGGGGTAAAGTTGACTGTAATCAGCGAATCCTGAATGTCTGCACTCGAAACGCTCAGCGTATCGCCGCGGTATTCGAAGGAAACCGAGCTAAAGCTCTGTCCGCTCTGATAGGAGGCGGTCAAGAGAATCTGCAGCTGATCCGGAACGTTGTCGCAATCCGTGTCGAGCATCTTCGCGTAGTCGATAATCGGCCAAGGCGGAAGTTCTTCAATCAAAAGGACTGCCTTGGCGGACGTGTAATTGTACTTGGAACTTGAAGAAATCGAGCTTGCGTACAGAATCGTTTCGAGAGGCGTATCGCTTGTGACGTAGAAGGTCGCGGTGCCGTTTACGAGAGTGAGAGACGTCGTTGCGATATCCGCAGTCGCCGAGGTGTAGAAGAAGGCGGAACCATCTTCGACCGAGAGCGAAATCGTGATGTCGTCATCCGTAATGACCGCACCTGTCGAATCGTACAAAGTCACGATTACCTGGGCGCGCTTGCCGACATAAGCCTTGGCAGTATCCTTGTTGAACACAAGGTAACGCTTTTCGAGCGGCGTCACAATGGAGTCCCATTCCACATTCGAACGGACGACCTTACAGGCGCAATCGTAACTGCCCTTGGCATTCGCACCATGATTGTGCCAAGAAACCCAGTCAATCATGTTGTTGCCGTAGGCGAGGTTCTTGGAAATCGAGAATATGTAATCGTCGTACTTGTTCACATACTGCGTATTCGAACTGAAGTAAGAAACGCCGTTGCCTTCGAAGTCGTCGAGGAAGCCCGACGGAGAAACGGTGCTTTCGCCGCTGTACGTTGCCGTATTGACCGTATCTTCCTTGGACGTTGCCGGGGATTCAAATGGGGTCACGAAATCGAGCGTGATGGTACGGGTAATTGAAAGATCGCTCGAAGAGGCGTCGTAATCTGGCGGGTAGCCGTAGATATGCGTGCCGTGGTAGAAGATCGTTACATACGGATCCTTTGTGTAGGCCGTTTCCGTGACGCCGTTCACTTCTTCGAGGTAAGAGGATTCCGAACCTGTGTAAAGAGGTCCCTTGGTGAGGTCAATACCCGCAAAGTATTCCGGGTCCGTTGAATCCGTATGAGCGCGCAGCGACCAGGATCCGTCCAAATCTCCATAGGTGGCATTCGTAAACTGCATTTCAAACTGGAAACTGCTCGAAACGCCGATCGTGCCTTCCAAGGTAATCGGCAGGTAGTAGCCGCCGCTTGTCGCATCGAATTGGGCTGCGCCATAGGAAAGCGACATCGTGGATGCATCGTCATAAGAGACCTTTGCAAGCTGTCCCCAGCCCGTAGCCGAAACGCTCTGGTTCAAGTAGAAACGCAGTTCCACGTCGGAGTAGGGAAGTGTATCGCTATTCGTCACGATCACAAAGAACGTGTTGCAGCTCTTCCAATCGGTGCAAGAAGAATTCTTGTTGGCGGGCTTCACGTACACGCGGAAGTCCACAAATGTCGCTTCCGAGGAAGTGGTAAAGCTGTAGTGAGAACCGGAATTGTTTTCGGTCGTCGCACCGGAAACCACGTCAAAGTAATAGGTCTGACCCGGATCGAGATCGGTGAGGATCGCTTCGTGGAAACGAACCGCCTTGCCGGAATCCGCTACGGTCGAACTGGAGAGGGCAGCGGAAGAGGTCCCATACTGCACAAGGCCGTTCATGGCGACGTCACCCGTCCACCAGTATACGTGGGCACTGTTGTTTGTCACCTGGCAAATTGTCACGCCCGAAATATCGACTGCGGTCGTCGTCTGCGTCCAAGAATACCACTGGCCGTGATTGTCATCGGTCGTGTAATTCTGTTTGACGTCATGCCCGACGAGGTAGAAGTAATAAGTCGTTCCAGAGGTGAGACCTGTAATCGTTACCGAGCCTCCGACGCCCGCCGTTGCGGTCACGGAATCAACCTTTGCCGCATCGGGTGTGGTTGCATAGTAAACAGTCACAATAGCACGTTCGTCTGTATTCCAGCTGATGACTGCAGAGGTATCCGTGATGGCGGTTCCCGCGATATTCGAGAAGACCGGTCCATCGACGTCTTCCGGAACCTTCTTGGAAAGGCTAAGACCCGGAATCACGAACTGCGACGTAAAGTCGATGCAGGTTTCGGTGGCGGTGTAGTCGTTCCAGTCATCCTTCAAAGTTTTTTCCGGTGCGGAGCCGCCCATGAGAGCGCCCTTCGGACAGGTGTATTCATACGGCATGCCGCCTGCGTTATAGCCGTCCGGGTTTGCTGCGCGGTTATGCGGGTGGTTTTCGTTGCGGGTTCCTGCGCCCATAATGAAGGAAAGGCCCCACGGGTTTGCGCCCATGTTGTAGTAGAAGTTATCGAGAGCAACATTCAAATACTGTTCGTCGCCCGTCATGTCGTAGAGCATGAACACAGCGTTTGCGGCACCCATGTTGTAACGGTTAAAGCCCCAGTCGCTCGAAGTCCAGACCAGGTTGTACGGAGGCACAATGGTAAAGGATCCATAGGGGTTTGTACTGACGGTGGAATCTCCCTGCGTTCCATCGTCGGTCAAACGGGTCATGGTCGCAATGATGCGGGTCAAAAGGGTATCGCGCTCTTCGGAAGAAATGCCGTAGCTCTGCGCCTTGGCAACCGTCGGAAGAATGAGCTTATCGAAAGCAAAAAGCACATAAGCGTGGATGTTTTCATAGTCCGTCATCCAGCCGCCCGGGTAGAAGCCGCTCGTGTGGCCCATATAACCGCCGCGGAAATACGGCAGATTGTACTTGTAATTGCTTGCGTTGTTGTTGATTGCCGGATTCTTGTAAAGATCGTAAGCGTAGGTGGTGTCCTTCGTGGCATACCAAAGAGCGAGTGCGGCGGCTGCGGCGTCATCATAAAGCGGACCACCGCCGGTGTAGAAGCCTTCCAAATTATCGGTATTCTTGCCATCCGGAGCGTACTTCGCAATGATGTTCTTATAAATATCGGCTGCGGCCGCAATCAAGGAATCCGAATAGTTGTCGTCTTCATACATTTCCCAGCCGACAGCAAAGAAGGCCATCGCAGCGGCAAACATGCCCGCCGCGTTCGTTCCGATCCCGGCCGCGACAGGTCGCGGAGCGCCGCCCTTGGCGGTGCTCTGGGCATCTTGATGCTCCGGCACATCCCAGAACTGGTGGTCTGCAGAACTGACCGCAACAGAATGATACATGTCACCCTGTTCAATCAAGCCGTCTGCCTTCGAAGCTTTGTACATCTTGTAAATCCAGTCCACACCGATCTTCGCTTCCCAAAGAATATCCGGAATACCGTCCGTTGTCACCGTATCCGCGTAAGAAGCGCCAAAGCGGTCTTCGGCACGTTCCGAATAAACGTTATAAGCGATCGAAAGAACAAACGCGGCGTATCCGAGGGTCTGACTCACCTTGAAATGGTCGCCGCAGTCATGCCAACCGCCGCTCAAATCGTGACCGATCGCAGAACCGTCTTTTGTATGGCAAGCGCCGTGAATGTGCGAATTCGTATTTCCGCAACGCTGAATGCCAAAGAACTTCAAGGTCGTTTCAAAGACGGCATTAAAAAGGTATTCGTTGATGATAAAGTTAAAAGAGGTGTCTTGGCCGACGACGACAAAGTAGGTTCCCGGAGAGGTCAAACCCGAAAAATCGGCGCTGTAAAGGTCTTCTTTTCCCGAAGAAGTGGTATCGCCAAATTCATAAACTGCACTGATGGAGTTGAAGGCTCCATTCACCCAAATGCCTGGCTTTGTCCAGTTGCCGAGTGCGGTCAGGTTGCCTTCCCAAGCGGATGCTCCACTCGAAGCATCCACCACTTTGAATGTCGTAGCCGTTGGATCCGCGACAACGGCAAACTTGTGATTATCCGAGGGACGGAAACCGATCTGGTTTACACGGATGACGGGGCGGTCGTAAACGTTCAAACTGTCGAGGTAACGACGGCTGCACGTATCGCAGGTAAAGTCAATATTGGGAATGCGATCGTCCGCAAACAATACAGCGGCTAACGTTAAGAGCAGAAAAATGAGGCGTACCATCGGGGACTCCTTTTTTGAAAACCCAAACACTCAAATGACCAACACACCTATTCCAAAAATACCTTTTTTAAGAATCCCAAAATTTGGATTTGCAAAGTGGGGAAGGCGAATCTGTTCCCGAAGTGTTTTCGAAAAACAAAAAAGGAAACCGAATGACTCGGTTTCCTTGGGATTGTAAAGATTCGGAAACGAACCGGCTATTTGCCCTTGACTCGGCGGAAGCCGAAGGTCTTCGTCTTGCTTGCAGACTGCTTCTTCGTCTGTCCCTTCTTGTACTTGCCGTTTGCGGTGTTGCCCACAGCGACTTCGTTTGCCTTGAAGGAGAAGTTCGAAATGTAAGCGCCTGTACCGATGTGACGACCTGCTTCCGAGAACGGAGCGATGCCGTCATGCGTGACCCATTCAAGGCGGAGCTTGATCACACCGTCGGTGCTCATTGCAGATTCTGCGATATCCGAGAGCGTGAACGAGTAGGACGTCTGAGCGACAAGGCTACCCGTGTTGCTGTAGATATCGGCAGACATCTTGAGCGTTGCCTTCCAAGCATCTTCGCCGAGGGAATCGAGCTGCAACAGCAGCGGAATTTCGACGTCGATATCAAAGGTCGGACCGCCGTGGATGTAAGTCAAGGTATCGTACGTCGTCGGCGTCACTTCATGCAGCTTGCTCTTGCCCGAAGCGATGAGCGTTTCCTTGTCGTCTACCAGGTAGGTGAGACGGAAGCTTTCGTCGCGGGTCGGGAGCTTGCCCGCATAGAGATCGTTTTCTGCCGGGACCGAGGTTACGCCTGCGAGCATGTGAACCTTGAAGGAAACATCTTCGATGTCGCCCTGCACAAGAACCCACGGGTTTTCTTTGCCCGGGAAGTTCGAAGATCCGTCGTGTGCAATGGAGTATTCCGTACCGATCGGGAGACGGATGTAGTCACCGACGTGGACTTCGTTTTCAGAACCTTCGTCCGCGTAAGAGAACGTCCAAGTCGTACCCGTATTCGTGAGCTTACCCGTATTGGTGAACCAGTAGAGGCTTTCGTCACGACGTTTCTGCAGGTAATTTGTTCCCACTGCAGAAGAATCCACGTTCATCGGTTCCGAGAGATTCACTCGGAGGATGTAGAAGGATTCAGTCGGCTTCGAAATTGTTGCGCTCAAGATAATCGGCGGGCACTTGTCGTAAAGGGCTGCCGTATTGTCGTCGAAGAAGCCTCCGAGCGGACCCTGACGCGGCAAGATCATACCGTTGCCGTTGCGGTTACCGTAGGTCTTCTTGTTGAACGTATCACCGGTAATAGCGAGACGGATTGCTGTTGTGGTGCTCTGGACCGAGTCAATACCGAGCGTATCGATCGCCGGGACAAACGTCGAATCCTGAGTGGTCACGTAGCTTGCGCAAGTCTGCGAGGTTGTCGAAGAGAGCGTATCGATTTTAGCAATACCTGTCGTATCACCGGAGGTACTGTCAATCGTGTAAGTCGTGTCGGTGACGTAAGTCACCACATCCTTGTAGCTAGAGCATGTCTTCTTTTCAGAACCCTTGACCCAGGTTCCTCTCGAAGAGTCGAGCTGCGTAATGTACTTGGCAACCTTTTCACCATAAACGGTGTCGAGATCCCAACCGGAGCTCGGCATCGGGAATGCCACATAGACTTCCGGCTTGCCCCAGTACACGTCAATCGTGTCGAGCATATCCTTTTCACGGAGAAGCTTCGTGAATTCGATATAAATCTCATCCGGCTGACCATCACCTTCGTTGTCGATGATGTTAGCATACTTCACAGGAACCGGACGTACGGATTCGATGATCGTGACGGCTCCGTTACAATCGGAGAGGGCGTTCGTCGCCAAGTCGACAACCGTGAAGCCTGCCTTGATCACAGCCTTGTAACCCTGCTTAATGAAATTGCCTTCGGTATTGCCTTCGACCACATATTCCCAGATCTTGCCGTTGTCGGTAGACTTGGCGCTGATGACCTTGATCGTGCTCTGGTCAATTTCTGCGCCAGTGCTGTCGTAAATGGCGAGCGGCCAAGAAGAAGTACTCATGGTGATGCGTTCCGAGAATGCAATGCGGAGCGTATCCTGGGCATTTTCATGGTTTTCATTTTCAAGAATGGCGACGCTTGTGAGGTTCGGGGCGATACCGTCAGTAATCGTCTTTTCCGAAGACTTCACCACGCCGTCTTCTGTCATGTAGATCGTAGCCTTACCTGCCGGGGCCGCATTCTTCGGAATGCCGAGACCCGCAAGTGAGAAGTTCGCCGTTGCGCCAATGACCGTTTCCGACGGCTTCACGAGAATTTCCGTTGCGGCGGTCGTGCTCGTGGAATCGAGAGAAAGGCGGACGCTGTCGAGCTTGATCGAAGATCCGTCGAACTGGCTTCCACTAAAGGTAATGGTCATTGCATCCGCCGTAGCGTCGCAATCTGCATCCGTGAGAATTGCCTTCTGCGGAATCGGAGTCGTCGGGTCGGCGAAGAATGCCTGAGCCGTCGAATCTTCCGGATCTTCCACGTCGATGTAGACAACCGTCACCGTATCACCGCCGAGGAGCGAAACGTTCGGGAGGCTTGCGTCAGCCGAGTTCACCGCAGAGAGCCATTCGCTTTCGAAGTAGCCGAGAGTTTCGTTGGTACGGCTCAAGGTCACTTCGGTGGAATCGCCGGTACGGGAATTGTGGAACATCACATGGATCGATTCGCTAGCCGCATTGTCCTTATCGCTGACAAAGACCTTGAACTTCATCGGATCGTCCGTCACCGGGCTCGACACAGAAGTTCCATCTTCGCGGAGAAGCTGAATCTTGCCCGCGGTACGGTCTCCCTTGCTGAACTGCACATAGTAAGTACGGTTCACAAATGCGCAACCGCCGTTTTCAAGGCATTCCGCACAATCCGGATCCGGACCTGCGAAAATCGTCACGTCAATCTTGTTCGTACCAATGCTCATCTTGACCGGAATGTTCAAGTCAAAGCGACCGGTTGCATAGTTATAGACCGCTGCGTTGGCACGCTGTTCTGCAGAAAGCGCCACACCGTTCACCCAGATGTCGGTCACGTAGCCATTTTCCGAAATGGTGGCGTTACCCGTCAAGTGCATGGTGCTTGTGGTGGAGTCAATCTGAATGTAAGAGCCATTCGAAACGTTGAACGGTTCGTTGAAGGCAACAGAGATTTCGTAATTCGCGCGCTTCGTTGCCATTTCCGAATAAGACGGGCTGAAGCCAACCACGAATTCGTCCTTGCGGTAAACGACCACATACGGGTTCACCGGAGCTTCGTCCTGGTCGCCATCATCCTTGCCCCAAACCGGCATACCTGCATAATCGGCACCGTCCACGTCGCGTTCGTGCGGAGCCCAGGTCCAGTCGCCCGAAGTCGCGGACATGCGTTTTTCCGGAGCGGTACGGAGCGGATCACACTTGCCGTTCTGGTAAAGACCCTTGGAGAAGCCCAAGTCCATACGCATACGGGAAGAAGACTTAATGGTCGTCGATCCGAGCGGGATAGGAATATACCAGTCGTAGGTTCCCGTTGCAGAGTTGTAAGTGTCTTCGAGCTTCACCGGGACTGCGCCACGGAGAAGTTCACGAATTTCGCTGTCGGTTTCGCATGGCTTGTTGAAGCCTGCTTCGTCGTAGGCCTGGCAAATATCCAAGTCGAGCAAAAGCGGGCAAGAACCCGGCTGGTTATTTTCACCGGCCTGAGCTTCGATCTGTTCCGGCTTTGCCGTCACGTAAAGGCGAAGGGTCAAGCTGTCGAACTGACGGTCTTCGTTGTTGTAAATGTTGATGTTCAAGAAGTCAAGACCGCCGAATTCATACTGGTAAGTCTGAACTTCGAAGTCGTAAGAGGTCACCGGCGTCGTAAACTTGAGCGGCATGCCTTCGTCATCCGTGCAACGGATCGAGGTATTGCTCTGGACGCAGTAGTAGTAAGTCGTCTGTTCCTTCAAACCGCCGAACTTCACATAATGGAAGCTGGTCGGAATACCCGAAACGTCTGCGTTTGCTTCGAAGTCGCAGGTGCCGGTCGGGGAAGTCGGGCAGGTCATCTGATCGTAAGAGGTCAGGAGCGTATCCCAGTAGACCTTGGATTCGTACTGGCCGTTCGGCGTGTACCACATGATTTCTGCGCTGTCGGCAGAGAGGTTACAAACCTTGATGTTCTGAATGTTGGCGTCAGCCGGCGGGCTCACGAGAGTCGTGAACGAGAACGGCGTACTTGTGCTGTCGACGAGCCACTTGGTAGAGTAGGCTTCGCTACGAGCGTTAATCGCAATGACCTTGAAGTAGTAGGTTGTACCGTTTGCGAGACCCGTCATGTGAATTTCATGGCTCACCGCGTTCACCGTGTCCTTGAACATCTGGTTGAACGGGCCGGTTTCACTTGTGCTGTAAAGGATCATCGCCGGACCGCGCTGATCCTGAGCGATCTTCACAATCGCGGAATCATAACCGACATAGCGGATTTCCACATTCACTTCTTCCGGAGCCTTGGTGCGGTCTTCTTCCTTCACTGCGACTGCGCAAGAAGCGACGAACATCGCCGTAGCATCGATACAGGTTTCCGAAAGATGGTAATCTTCCCAGCTCATGGTGCTCGGGGCCCAAGCGTTACCATCCGAAACACTCGGAGTCACACCGCCGAAGAGAGCACCGGTTGGCGGATTGTAAACGTAGTTTGCACCCGGCATGTTCTTGCCTTCCGGGTTCGAAGCACGGTGGTGCGGGTGAGCGTCGTTCTTATCTCCGACACCGAGGAGGAAGGAAACATCCCACGGGTTCACACCGAGCATGTAGTTCAGCTGGTTAATGCCGAGCTTCTTCATTGCGGTGGAGTTCCAGTTCTGGACGCCCTTCTGCGGGAGCTTCACACCTTCGAGGTCCTTCGTGACATCGGCGTAGGCGAGAACTTCAAAAATATTACCAGCCTGATAACGGTTGTAAATCCAGGTCTGATCGGTCTGCATGTTATACCAGAGATCGCCGTAGGAAACCGGGGTGGCACCGTTCAAGGTCGGGATTGTTACACTTTCGGTTCCCGAACCGCCGAGGTAGCTGATGTTCGTTGCAAGGATCAAGGCAACATTTTCGGCGTACTTCAAACGGGTCGTGTTGTCGATACCGTACTTGAGACCGGTGGCTTCGTCCTTGAGGAGCATCTTGTAGAAGCCGTACAGCGTGTAGGTGTAAGCGTTTGCCCAGCTTGTGTTCTTGCTCGACTTGCGCATACCGTCACGGTTCCAAGCCATCCAACCACCGTTGAAGAAACCGACGGAAGCTTCCTGGTCATCACCGATTTCCGTATCTTCGACAGCGTCATTCAAATAATCCATGACCTTTGTATCTTCGTAGGTCGCATAATGGAGAGCGATAGCGGCAATCGCCAAGTCGTCGTGGGATTCGTTGTTGCCGTTATAAGCGGCGCTCGACCAACCGTCCGCGACGGTGTTGTAAACGTAAGGCTTGCCGCCGTCATAGGTTCCCGGGCCAAGGCCTTTTTCCTTGAGCTTCAAGTTCTTGGCGAAGTCATACATCTTCTTTGCAACCATCAAGCAGGAATCGGCAAAAGCCTTGTCGTAATCCTGGTAATCCTTACCGAGAATCGCGAGACCGGCAGCGATCTGACCGGAAATATTCGATCCAAGTTCGCCAAGACGCAGGTCGCGTTCATGCGGACCGCCACGACCCGTGAGAGTCGTCGGGAGAGCGTCCTGATTTTCCGGACGGCCCCACCAACCGTGGTCCGCACCGAAGTTACCGACGGAAACGACCATGTTGTCGATCACGCCGTTTGCAAACACATAAGAACGCATGAAAAAGTCTGCACCGTGCTTGGCTTCGCGGAGAATATCCGGAACACCATCGGTATTGACCGTTTCACCCATGTTATAAGCGTAATTATCTTCATCGCGGTCCGGGTTTGAAGCTGCCATCACTGCGAGCACCATAAAGGCGTAGGCCTGAGTCTGGGATTCCTTCAAATGGTCACCGCAGTCGTACCAACCGCCCTGCAGAGCGCCTTCTTGCGGAGTAAAACCTGTCACTGCTGCATCGCCGCTCACAAAAGATCCGCCACCATCCTTGGTATGGCTTGCGTCGTGGAACCACGATTCGGAATTACCAGAACGGTTGATGCCGTAGAACTTGAGGGTCGCATCGCGGACCATCGAGTAAACTTTATCGCTGATAATAAACGTAGAGGAGTATTGATTCAAAACTTTCACGCGGTAACGGGTATCGCTCGAAAGACCTGCCATCTGGGCGAGGTAACCGACGCAGACCGTTCCCGAAGGACCGTCTTCTGCCACAGAATAGCGCTTCTGGTTGTTCGTTGCGGCATTCGTACCGGCGACAATTGTCCAAGAAGAAGAGGTTGTTTTGCCCGTGCTTGTAAAGGCGCCGCCTTCGGCAACGACGTTGCCATCCAGATCGACGACCGAATAGGTTTCGGCGCATTTGCCTGCGGACACATAATAGAACTGTTTTTCAGTATCTTCCGGAAGGTAGCCCGCCTGGTTGATACGAATACGACCGATACGGACGTTCTGGGCGTCACGGTAAGCCTGGTTTAAGGAGTCCGGAATAATGCCATTCGGGACGAAGTCCTGCGGCACGGAGCCAACTGCCGGAACCGGATTGTGCTTTGTCGTGTTCGGAACGTACTGGCTAAAGCTTTCTACCGTACCACCGTCATCCGTTGCGGATGTATCCCATTTCATCGGCCAAATCGGGCGAATCAGGTCGTAAGGTGTCGGTTGTTCTTGTTCTACGGCAAAAAGAGCGGCAGAAAAAAGCAGTATAAACGCAAAAACAGGCACAAAGGCTCCTTTTTTGAATCCAAATACAATCCCGCCCTAAAATAACTCTTTTCATAGGAGGCTGAGCATTCGTTTTAAAAATGTTACATTCAAATGATAGGGGATTGAGTGTATATTTGAGCCTATGAAATTGACCGGTCGTTTGCAAATTTTGTCTTGGATTGGCGCATCTGCGCTTCTTTTTGGTTTAGCGGGTTGTGGGAGTGATTCCGGATCGGGATCGAGCGACCCGGAATATTCTTCGGCTACAGAAGCTTCGTCGGGTTCGACAGGTTCTTCTTCTGCCTCTACGGGTGGATCGAGCGGTTCGACGGCTTCTTCGAGCGCTTCTACGGCAAAATCCTCTGCTTCTACGGAAACGCAGAGCAGCGATGAACAGTTGAACGAAGCGCAGAAGGTGGTGAGCGGTTCCTGCGGACCAGAAGCTTCTACTATTAATAAAGGGGAACTCGCTACGTGGAAGTTCTACCGTTCCTCGGGCGATGTTTACGAGCAGATTCTTGCCCCGTTCGTTTGGGCTTTTGAAGGTGGATCTTCGACGACCGTTCAGGGTAACGGCCTGCAGACGGTGAATGTCCGTTATGAAGAAGCGGGTACTTACGCTGCTTACTTGAATGTGGACGGCAACGAAATCGCTTGCGATCCGCTTCAGGTGCAGGGCATTCCTATTACGGTGAATTCCTGCGTAGCAAATTCTTCGACTGCCAAGGCGGGTGAAACGATTACGTGGACTGTCGATGCAACTTCCGAATCGGATATCACTGGCTACACTTGGACTTCGAGCTATGGCGATGTTACTGGTTCGGGTACAAGCGGCTCGATGGTTGCCACATCTTCGATGCATAAGCAAAATGTGACGGCAACGGTTGCCGTGGCGAATGCGGATAAATCGGTTGTGACATTCAGCTGCGAAGGCGTTACGGTGATTGATCCGGAATCGGTGGACTTGGTTCTGCCGCTCGGAAGCATCAACTCCTCTGATTATGAATATACTTCAGGGTTGGTGGCAGTCGCGGATTCTTTGGTGATTCCTTCGCAGACGGCAATGACAGTCCAAATTCCGACGGGTGCGCCTTCGAATTGTACGGTAGGCTGCAAGCCCATCAACAGCTCGGATTACATGAGCCTCTCCGTTTATTGGGATTCGGATGAAGC
>JAILDK010000045.1 GCA_024689485.1 Fibrobacter sp. | reverse complement strand
CCGACCAGCGCAAAGGAAAGCCCGACCGCCAACGCGTCAAGGCTTGTCGCCACGGCGAGGGCCGCCAAGGTTTTCAGGGAAAGCTTTTGGGTAAAGGTTCTGTCTTCGCCGCCGACCGCCGCTTCGCGGATCATGCGAACGCCCAAAAACGCCAAAAGCCCAAAGGCGATCCAATGGTCAAAGGTTCCGATCAGCTCTGCTAAAAATTTTCCGCAGAAGGCGCCGAGCAAAGTCATTCCAGTCTGGAATACGCCAAAAAAAAGACCGATCTTTGAAATTTCAAGCTGCGAGGTCTCTTTACGGCATAGCCCCACCGAAAGAGAGACTGCAAAACAGTCAATCGACAACGCGCATGCGACAAGTAAAATGCCAATAATGTCCATGAGTTGCGAATTCCATCAAAATAAGTTAATTTCAAAGAGACGACCCTAATATAGAAATTTGGGGGGAATGATGAAACGATACAAAGCTCTTTTGATTACAGGCGCCAGTGCGGGCATCGGCATGGAAATCGCCTATACGCTTGCACCGCAAACCGAAAACATCGTTTTGGTGGCACGCCGGGCCGATAAGCTCGAAACCATGGCAAAGGATCTCTCTGTCCGCTTTGGCGTAAACGCTTTTGCGCTCCCGGCGGATCTTTCCGTTTCGGGATCGGCGGAACAGGTTTTTGAAAAGACGATCGAACTGGTCGGTCGCCCGCCTGATCTTTTGGTGAACGACGCGGGCATCGGCTTTAGCGGTGACGCTTCCGAAATCCCGACGGAATCGGAAATGAAGATGGTCACGCTGAACATCGAAAGCCTGATGGTGCTCTGCAAGCTCTCCCTCAAAACCATGTATGCCCGCCGTAGCGGTATCATTTTGAACGTCGCAAGCGTCGCCGGTTTCCAGCCGGGACCTTACATGGCCGCCTATTACGCAAGCAAGGCATTTGTCCTTTCGTATAGCGAAGCTCTCGCCGAAGAAGCGCGTCCTTATGGCGTCCGCGTTTTAACGCTCTGCCCGGGTACGGTCGATACGGGATTCCATTTCCAGGCAGGATCGAAGAGGGGATTTTGGAGAACGCTTTTCTGCAGCTCCCCGGAAAAGGTCGCCTGGGAAGCCGCCAAGGCGATCCTTCTCGGCTTTCCGGACCGGATCGTTCCGGGGCCGATCAACAAGGTGCTGCTCTTCGTGGAACGCCTGTTGCCCCGCTTTGTCGTGACGCATCTGATGGGCAAGTTCTTAAAGCCCAAGGATTAGAATGTTCCGTCACCCGGCGATATTCTGGTCTGTTTTTCTGCTCGTAACGGCACTTTTTGCCGCCGAAGTCTTTCAGCTGCCCAAGCTCACCCCGGAATCGAGGGCTCAGGCTGCGGAACTGTACGATCAGGAATGCTACGCCTGCCACCGCTGGAAGCGGAATTTTGCCGGTCCCGACATGCAGGGGAACGTGGAACGATACCTGGACAACCCCAAAGGCCTTTTCGATTACCTCAAAGACCCTCAGCCGATCCACCCGGACAAGTACCGTCCGATGGAAATCAAGAAGCTATCCGACAAGGAGGCTTCTTTGATGGTCGCATGGCTGATTTCGCTTGCCAAAGACACGTCGGCATCGGACCGTCCAAAATAAGCCTTATCTAAAATTTGTTCAATTATTTAGGCCTCAAAAGGACGCCTTTTGTCCTAAAAAGCGTCTTTTTTGTCGAATATTTTCACTTTTTTAACATAATTTCCCCGTTAATCGCGTTTTTTTCTTGTATATTAAAACCGACGCAAAAAAAAGCGCTATTGAATTATCGGAGATTTTATGGCTGAAGATTTACAGACCCTGATTGATCGCATCCAAAAAGAAGCCGTGGACAAGGCCGAAGCCCAGTCCAGTGCCATTATCGCCAAGGCGAAGGAAGAAGCCGCTAGCATCATCAAAAATGCAGAAGCCGAAGCCGCCGCCAAGCTTGAAAAAGCCGATAAGGATGCCGAAGTCTATACGGAACGCAGCGAACGTGCCCTCGAACAGGCCGCACGTGACGTGCTGATTTCTGTGGGTCGCCGTTTTGAAAAGATCGTGAGCGACATCATCGCTCTCCAGGTCGAAAAGAACCTTTCCGAAGCAACAGTCAAGGAAATGCTTCTCGCCCTCGCTAAGAATTACAATTCCGACCTCGCCGTCGTCTTCTCTGACGCAGACAAGTCTAAACTTACTTCCTTTGTGACCGGCGAATTTGCCAAGGAACTCGGCAAGGGCGTCAAGGTCGAAAGCGATTCCGGCATCAAGTTCGGTTTCCGCGTCAAGGTGGAAAACGGCAAGATCTCTCACGAATTTACCGCTCCGGAAATCGCATCGGCGCTTTCCTCCATGGTTCGCCCGCAGATCGCTAAGGTCGTGTCTGCCGCTGCTCAGGAAAAGTAATTCATGAGCAATGCCGTTTATATTTCCGCGTCGCTTCCGTTTTTGCGGTTCGGAGATACGCCCCCGTTTTCGGTGGCGGATTTGCGCAATCGTTGCTCGAGCGTGATGAGCGAAAAAGAACTCGCCACGTTCGATGCAGTTGTCAACGGAGAGCCTAACGACGATCCTTTCGTCTCGGCATATCAGGCTCACGAGACTCAGTTGAAAAATGTTTTAGGACATGCACGTGCCGCATCCTGGGGCCCAGATGTGCGTTTTACCGAACGCCCGTTCCCCGGTTATGACGTGACATTCGCCAAAATGGTATCGGACGCTTTCTCCAAGCCGGATCCGCTGGAACGCGAACAGGACTTGGACCGCGCCCGTTTTTGGTTGTTGGACCAGCTCGCACCCGATGAAGAATCGATGGCATTCCTTTATGCTTTTGCCAAGAAGCTCCAAATTTGCGAACGTTGGTCTCGCATCTCCGAAGAAGCGGGGAATGCGGCTGTCCTCAAAGTGATTAATGATAACGATCCTGCTAGCAAGCAGGGATGATGACCGGAGGTCTTACTTTCAATGGCTAGTATCGGTAAAATCGTCGGTGTGAACGGTAACTTGATCCGTGTTGCATTCGACGGCGCAGTAGCACAAAACGAAGTCGGTTTCGCCAAGCTTTCGTCTGGTGTGGAACTGAAGAGTGAAGTCATCCGTATTCGCGGTGACTATGCAGAACTCCAGGTCTTCGAAGACACGACAGGCCTTAAGGCTGGCGACGAAGTCCACTTTACGGGAGAACTTCTTTCCGTGGAACTTGGCCCGGGCCTTTTGACTCAGGTGTTCGACGGTTTGCAGAACCCGCTTCCGAATCTTGCGGAAGAATGTGGTTTCTTCCTGCAGCGCGGTAAGTATCTTCCGGCTCTTCCGCGTGACCGCAAATGGTCTTTTACTCCGGCCGCCAAGGTCGGTGACACGGTGACGGGCGGCGATACGCTCGGCACTGTCCCGGAAGGCATTTTCAAGCACCGCATCATGGTGCCGTTCCGCGTTCGCGGTCAGGTGACCGTCGAATCCATCGTCCCGGCCGGTGAACATGTCGTCGAAGACGTCGTCGCCGTTTTGAAGGACGCTGAAGGCAAGAAGATCGAAGTCAAGATGTATCAGACTTGGCCGGTGAAGGTTCCTATCAAGAACTATCAGGAACGTCTCCGTCCGACAAAGCCTCTCACGATGCAGCAGCGCATCATCGATACGTTCTTCCCGGTGGCTCAGGGCGGTACGTTCTGCACGCCGGGTCCTTTCGGCGCAGGCAAGACCGTGCTTCAGCAGTTGATGAGCCGTTATGCGGACGTCGACGTCGTGATCCTCGCCGCTTGCGGTGAACGTGCTGGTGAAGTGGTGGAAACCCTTCGCGAATTCCCGGAACTCAATGACCCGCGTACCGGCAAGAGCTTGATGGACCGTACGCTCATCATTTGTAACACGTCTTCCATGCCGGTGGCCGCTCGTGAAGCTTCCGTTTATACCGGCGTGACGATCGCTGAATACTACCGTCAGATGGGCTTGAACGTTCTCCTTCTCGCTGACTCGACTTCCCGTTGGGCACAGGCTCTCCGTGAAATGAGCGGACGTTTGGAAGAAATCCCGGGCGAAGAAGCATTCCCGGCTTACCTCGAATCCACAATCGCTTCCTTCTACGAACGCGGTGGTGTGGTGAAGCTCCGCGACGGTTCTACGGGCTCCGTGACGATTTGCGGTTCCGTTTCCCCGGCAGGTGGTAACTTCGAAGAACCGGTGACGCAGGCTACCTTGAAGGTGGTGGGCGCATTCCTCGGTCTTTCCCGTGAACGTTCCGACCAGCGCCGTTTCCCGGCCATTCACCCGCTCGAATCCTGGTCCAAGTACGAAGGCATCATCGAAACCTCCAAGGTGGAAGATGCCCGTCACATCCTCGCCGCTGGTAACGATGTGAACCAGATGATGAAGGTCGTGGGTGAAGAAGGTACGTCGATCGAAGACTTCATCACCTATTTGAAGTCCGAATATCTCGACTCCGTCTATCTGCAGCAGGACGCTTACCATGAAATCGATGCAGCTTGCTCTGCCGATCGTCAGAAGTACGTCTTTGACCGCGTTTACAAGATTTTGAAGACTCCGATGGAATTCGCCGATAAGGATTCCGCTCGTGGATTCTTCTTGAAGCTTACACAGGCGACTAAGGACTGGAACCGAGTAGCATTTGATTCTAACGAATTCAAGTCTCTCGAAGAACAGATTTTCAACTCCGTCGCAGAGGTCACGAAGAATGTATAAGGTTTATCATCGTATTGAACGTATTGCGGGTAGCGTTATTACCGTTAAGGCAGATGGCGTTGCCAATCAGGAACTCGCTCAGGTTACAAGCGCTCAGGGTACGTCCCTCGCCCGTGTGATCCGTATCGACGGTGACATGGTTGACTTGCAGGTGTTCGCTGGTGCTCGTGGTATTGCTACGGATTCCCAGGTTCGTTTCCTCGGCAAGCCGATGGAAATCCCGTTCAGCGACGCTCTTCTCGGTCGAGTCTTTACCGGTGCAGGCGTTCCGCGTGACAACGGTCCGGCTATCGAAGAAAACCCGGTCGCCATCGGCGGCCCGTCTGTGAACCCGGCAAAGCGTATCATTCCGAAGACGATGGTGCGTACCGGTATTCCGATGATCGACGTGTTCAACACGCTCGTCGTTTCTCAGAAGCTCCCGATTTTCTCTGTCGCTGGTGAACCGTACAACCAGCTCCTCGCGCGTATCGCCCTCCAGGCTGAAGTCGACGTGATCGTCCTCGGCGGTATGGGCCTGAAGCACGATGACTACCTCTATTTGAAGGATTACCTCGACCAGAACGGTGCTCTTTCCCGTACCGTGATGTTCGTCCACACTGCTTCTGACCCGATCGTGGAATCCTTGCTCGTTCCGGATGCCTCTCTCGCTGTGGCAGAACAGTTTGCAACCCGCGGCAAGAACGTGCTCGTTCTTCTCACGGATATGACGAACTTCGCGGACGCGATGAAGGAAATCTCGATTACGATGGAACAGATTCCGTCGAACCGTGGTTATCCTGGTGACCTTTACTCCCAGCTCGCCAGCCGTTATGAAAAGGCTGTCGACTTTGAAGGCTCGGGCTCCATCACGATTCTCGCCGTGACGACGATGCCGGGCGACGACGTGACCCACCCGGTTCCGGATAACACGGGTTACATCACCGAAGGTCAGTTCTATTTGAAGCACGGCCGTATCGAACCGTTCGGCTCCCTCTCTCGTTTGAAGCAGCAGGTGAACGGTAAGACCCGTAGCGACCACCGCACGATCATGAACACGATGATCCAGCTCTACGCAAGCTACAAGGAAACGCTTGAAAAGCAGTCCATGGGCTTCCGCATGAGTAACTGGGACAACAAGCTCTTGAAGTACGGCGAACGCTTCGAAAAGGAAATGATGGACCTTTCCGTCAACATTCCGCTCGAAAAGGCTTTGGACCTCGGCTGGGAAATCCTCGCCGACTGCTTCACGCCGGAAGAAACCGGTATTCCGTCTAAGATGATCAACCAGTATTGGCCCAAGAAGGGGTAATATGGCGAAGGTCAAGCTCACTAAAAACGCTTTAAAGGCTGAACGCGATTCGCTCAAGCGCTACCAGCGCTATTTGCCGACGCTTTTGCTGAAGAAGCAGCAGCTCCAGATGGAGATGCGTACGCTTCAGGCAAAGGTGATGGCGAAGAGAGAGGAAGAAGACGCGCTTCGCAAGTCGATTGCGGGGTGGATCGGCCTTTATGCGGAACCCATCGAATGGGACAAGTATATTTCCGTCAAGGAAGTCCGCGAAGGCGAAGGTAACATCGCCGGTGTGGAAATTCCGCTGTTTGACGGGGTAGACTTCAATGTCACCATTCCTGATTTCTTTACGACGCCGGCGTGGCTCGATGAAGGTATCCGTTCCCTCCAGGGACTGATCTCCCTTCGCCTTGAACGCCGCGTGCTCGAAAAACAGTACGAACTTTTGTCCAATGAACTGCGCTCGACGAGCCAGAGAGTCAACTTGTTCGAAAAGGTGAAGATCCCGGAAGCGAAGGAAAACATTCGCACGATCAACATCTTCCTTTCCGACCAGCAGATCTCGGGTGTTGCGCGTTCCAAGCTGGCGAAGGGTAAGGCGAATGCCCGTGTCCTCGCTCAGGAAGGAGCTGCTGCATGATTACTCCGATGAAGAAAGTGACGATCATCTGCCTCGACAGCGAACGAAAGGCTTCTCTCGAAACCCTTCGCAGCATGGGCATTATGCACGTGACTCCGCTCAAGAATCCGACGGGCAACGCGCTGAATTCTGCACGTAACGATATGAATCGCGTGCAGAAGGTGCTCGAAACCCTCCCGGACGCCAAGAAAAAGGCTGAAGCCAGCTCTCTGAACGGCGAAGCGGTTGTCGAAGAAGTGCAGAAGCTTCTCCAGGTGCGCAAGCATGCGGAAGACGATATTTCCGAAGCGGGTAACGCGTTGATGCGTTACGAAGTGTTCGGAAATCTCGATCCGGATAGCATCCGTGCCTTGGAATCCCGTGGCGTGTTTGTACGTCTTTACGCTTCGGATGCGAAGAAGGCATTTGAAGTCGAGGACAAGGACGCTTTGGTCATCCCGTTTGGTGAAAGCGGGGAAGGCCTTTGCCGTGCGGTGATCAACCGCGGCGAAGCTCCGGCCAAGCTCTCGACCCCGGCTACGGTCCTTCCGCTCCCGGCGCATTCGATTTCTCACTACCGCATTCTCAAGGAAAATGCTGAAAAGAACCTCGCTGCTGTCGAAAACCGTCTTTCGGAACTCGCTGCAGACAAGAAAAAGGTTCAGGACTGCTTGAACGAAGCTTCTGACGCCTACACGTTTGAAGAAACGTCGGCGGGTATGCTTTCGTCGAACCTTCTCGCTGCAATCCAGGGATTTTGCCCGGCTCCGCGTGTGAAGGAACTCGAAGCGACCGCTAAGGCTTCGGGCTGGGCACTCCGCGTGGAAGATCCGACGGACGAAGATAACGTTCCGACGCTTCTCACGTACAGCAAGGTTTCCCGTCCGATGCAGATGCTTTATGATATCATCGGTATTGCTCCGGGCTATCACGAAGTGGACGTTTCGAGCGTGTTCCTCGTGTTCTTCAGCATTTTCTTCGCGATGATCGTGGGCGACGTGGCTTATGGACTTTTGTTCCTCGCCATCACGCTCTATGTTCGCAAGAAGAATCCGAATTCCAAATCCTCTGGCTTTAGCTTCATGTACTTGATGTGCGGAGCTACGATCGTCTGGGGCATTTTCAATGGCAGTTTCCTCGGCCTGAAACCGGAATGGGCAGGCTGGAGCTACTACCTTGACTTTGCGAATTATGCATGGTTGCCGGAACCTGTCCGTCACGCGATGCAGTGGATCCGCACAAGCGCTCCGACCGATCCTCAGGTGTTCCAGTCTTACCATGCGTGGGTCTCAAGTCTCACGTTCTTCCCGGAATCCTTTGTTCCGGGTGAAGCTGGCGCATCTCAGATGACGCACGTCCAGTTCTTCTGCTTCTGCCTCGCAGTGGTGCATTTGACCATCGCTCACGTCTGGAACATCATTATCCGTTTCAAGAGAAAGGATTCGACGTTCATGGCGCAGGTCGGTTGGCTCCTCTGCTGCTGGTTCATGTTTATGCTCGCGAACAACATGGTTCTTGGCATGCCTCTTCCGGGTTTTGCGGTTCCGCTGTTCGTGGCTGCTGCTGTGCTCCTCGTTCTCTTCAGCGTGCCGCCTAGCCGTTTGAAGCAGGACTGGATCTCGATTCCGATGCTCGCGTTGAACATCGTCAACAGCTTTACGGATGTGATCAGTTATATCCGTCTGTTCGCTGTGGGCATGTCCGGTGCGGCCATTGCGGAAGCGTTCAACGGAATGCTTTCTCCGCTGTTCGGCTCGTTCGTCGGGGTCTTTGGCGCCGCAGTCATTCTACTTTTCGTACACGGCTTGAATATCGCGCTCGCCTTGATGGGTGTCGCCGTTCACGCAGTACGTTTGAATACACTTGAATTTTCCAATGGCTTGGATTTGCAGTGGAGCGGCTATGCCTTCTCCCCATTCTCCAAGAACAAAAATTAACCAAGGGATAAATCCCACTATCTAATAAGAGGAATAGAAAATGGATCCGAATACAACATTGACTCTCGCGAAAATGGGTGCTGCAGCTGCTCTCGGCTTTGGCGCTATGGGCTCTGCCCTTGGTTGCGGTACGGCTGGTATGTCTGCAATCTCCGTATGGAAGAAGGCTTACGCTCAGGGTAAGGGCGCTCTCTTCACCCTCCTCGTCTTCGTCGGTGCTCCGATTTCCCAGACGATTTACGGCATGTTGCTCATGAACTTCATCCTGAGCAAGGCTGCTGAATCCGGCTTTACCAACTGGGGCGGCTGCCTCGGCGCCGGTATCTTCGGCGGGCTTGGCATGATGGCTTCTGCCTGGTACCAGGGCAAGTCCGCGGCCGTGGCCTGCGACGCCCTCGGTGAAACCGGCAAGGGCATGGTGAACTACCTGATGGTGCTTGGTATCGTGGAAACCGTGGCCCTGTTCGTTCTCGTGTTCTCCATGATGGTGCTCTAATCCAGCGAGGTAACACGTATGGATCAAGCTCAACTTTTAACGCTCGCGAAACTCGGCGCGGTGGCGGCCTTGGGCCTTGCCGCGGTGGGGTCTGCGCTGGGCTGCGGGACTGCCGGCATGGCGGCCATCGGGGCCTGGAAGAAGGCGTATCTCAAGGGTAAGAACGCGCTGTTTACGCTGCTCATCTTCGTGGGCGCGCCGATTGCGCAGACAATCTACGGAATGCTCCTGATGATGTACATCCTGAACAAGTCTCAGGCGGCTCCGGCCAACTGGGCTGCATACCTGGGTGTGGGCATCTTCGGTGGCATCGGCATGATGGCATCTGCCTGGTACGTGGGCAAGTCCGCTGCGGACGCCTGCAATGCCCTCGGCGAAACCGGCAAGGGTCTGGTGAACTACCTGATGGTGCTCGGCGTCGGCGAAACCGTCGCGCTGTTCGTCATGGTGTTCTCCATGATGCTCGTGTCGTAGGCTTAAAACTCACGATTTATAAAAAGGCTGCCCACAAGGCAGTCTTTTTGCGTTTACAGGGCGTGGGGGAGTGGGGAACGCCCAAGACGTCGAACGAGCGGTCTTTTGTGAGCCGGAGGCGGCTCGTATTAACGAGCCGTCAAAGGCGAGAGCGAGTGAGAAACCGGAGGTTTCAATACCCAAGACGTCGAACGAGCGGTCTTATAAGGTGTTTTCAGCAGGAAACGCTTTTCGATGAAAAAATGGGCGATAATACCTTCAAAAACGATATATTAATGTCGTAAGGTTTGTTTTATGGAGTGAAAGATGAACATCAAGCCCTTAACTGTCACCACTATCCTCGCCCTGGCCGGCCTCTCTTGCGCCGCCACGGCCTACATCAACCAGATTGGCTACCATCCCGACGATTTCAAGGAATTGACCTTGTTCGAGGGGAGCGGGAACGTCGAGTTTGTCGACGAAACCGGCAAGACTGTCCTTTCGGTCACGCCTTCGGCGGCGACCACATGGGCCGGCAGCGGTCAGAGCGTTCAGCTCGTGGATTTCTCCGAACTTAAAACTCCGGGAACATACAGCATCAAGGTGAATGGTCAAGAAGTCCGCAAGGACTTGAAGATACAGGACAAGGCATTTGATGCCGTCACCAAGGGCCTTCTCAAGTTTTTCTACTACCAGAGAGCCTCCATGGCGCTCGAAGAGACGTATGCGGGCAAGTGGAAGCGCGCCGCGGGCCACCCCGACAAGGGAGTTTCGTTCCATAGTTCCGCGACAGGGGGAAGTGGTACCGTCGATAGTCCCAAGGGCTGGTACGATGCAGGCGACTATGGCAAGTATATCGTAAATTCGGGTATCTCTACCTACACGCTCTTGAGCCTCTACGAACATTTCCCGGCTTTCTTCGAAAAGCTCAAATGGAATATCCCGGCCGACGGTAACCTGCCGGACCTGCTGGCCGAAATCAAGTACAATCTGGACTGGATGCTCACGATGCAGGCGAGCGACGGGGGAGTTTACCACAAGCTCACGACGTTGCAGTTCAGTGGGACCGTCATGCCGAGCGACGACGTGGACAAGCGCTATATCATCGGGAAGAGCGCCACGGCGACGCTCGACTTTGCCGGCGTGATGGCCGTTGCCGCCCGCGTTTACAAGCCGTTTGATGCAAGCTTTGCCGAAAAGGCGCTCGAGGCGGCCAAGAAGGCCTATACCTGGGGTTCCCAGAACATGAACACGCTCTATACCGGCAACCCGAAGGACGTCGCCACCGGCGCTTACGAAGACCGCAATGCGAGCGACGAGAAGAACTTCGCTGCGGCTGAACTCTTCGTCACGACAAAGGACGCCTCGTACTCCGCCAACGGGATTTCGAACAACATTCCCGGCTGGCAGGACATGAGCGGGCTTGTCACCTACACGAAGGCGATACACGCGAACGACTTTGCCGACGGAGCCGCAGCGAAGGATTCCCTGTTGAAGGTTGCCGACCGCTATGCAAGTAATGCCTCTACCGGCTTTGGCGTGCCCATGACGAAGAACGATTTCTACTGGGGTTCAAACAGCGTGGCCGCCAATATGGGCGTGTGGCTGCTGCATGCGTACTACCTGACCGGCGAGAAGAAATATTACCAGAGCGCCGTGAGGACGCTTGACTACCTGCTCGGCAAGAACCCGATGGACATGTCGTACGTGACCGGGTTCGGCACCAAGTCGCCGATGCACCCGCATCACCGCCCGAGCCAGGCAGACAAAATCACCGAGCCTGTCCCCGGCATGCTCGTGGGCGGCCCACAGCCCGGCGGCGAAGATATCGGAACGCAGGAATGGGAATGCAAGGATTATCGCGTGAACGGCGCCCCGGCGAAGTCCTATTTCGACAACGAATGCAGCTACGCGAGCAACGAGGTCGCCATCAACTGGAATTCTCCGGTGGCATACCTGGCTGGTGCCATCGAGGCGCTCAACTCCGGCGTTTCTCCGGACTTCGCTGTCGACGGGATTGTCGCTATCCCGGTGGCACGACGAGCCGCCGTGAACAAGGACAATGGCGTGAAGCTCCGTTTCGACACCCACAAGCTGTACGTGGAGACCAACGGCAAGCGCTACAATCTGAATGGAAAACTCATCAAGTAAGCCATTGAACAGCGGGGCTTCTGCCCCGCTTTCTTGTTGTCTTGCTATTGCCGATAATGCAGATTATGTAAACTAGATAGTCGCAAACGAGAGGGATGCAGAGCCGGATAATTGCTAGCTGTCGAGCATACTTGCCGGCGACTCGCCTGATCTAGCTCGTTATATTCATTGCGGGCTGCGTTCGCGCATGGATCGCTCAAATAATGCCTGCATAAGCGAGAAATTGAGTGCTTGATTTTTTTTTGCGCGTTTGACGGTATTTTTGGAGAGCTCGCTGGCAATTTTTGAGTGCCTGAGGGCTTTTTGGAGTGTTTGACGGCGCAATTCACCAAGGATTGATTTCTTTTGGCTGCTTTGGAGCCTTCGGGGGCGTATAAATTGCCGATTATATGCTGATTTATATGCTTTTTTTAGGGCGATTTTGCGAAGGGGCATATAAGACGGGCTTTTTGTTGTCGTTTATATGCCCCTCAAGGGCTATATTCCGGGTTTTATTGCCCTCAAAACAGAATTTCGCTCGAATTCTGCCCAAATCTGTGCAATATTTGGCGTATTTTCTCCTTCCGGGGCATATAAAAAAGGCGTTCTATCATCTTTTATACGCCCCAAGCTAAATAACGAAATACGCAGGGGCGTATAAATTGCCGATTTTTCGAAATTTATATGCCCCTTTGGCAACAAATCTGCAAAATGTTTCAAAATAAAACCAGCCTACGCGGGAAAAAGCGCGAATTATCGCAAAATGGCGCACATTCTTTGCAAAAACGGCGAAACTCCCCTGCTTTACCTTTGGCATGGAATTTGCTATCTTTGCACTCGAAAAGTGCATTTTGCGCAAAATTTGTAAAACAGATGTCCCGCGGGCAATATTCCGGCGGACAATTGAACAGGAACGTATTGAAATGGCAGAAGATTTGAATCAGCAGGAACCGACCGCAGAAGAAAAGGCAAAATTCGAGAATGACGTGCTCAAAGCCGCCGAAGACGCTATGAAGATGGATGGTTCGACAGGCTCACCAACCGAGAACAAGGCCGACACCCAGACCGAAGAAAAGGTCGCTGAGCCTGCCGAAGCGACTGATGCCGCAAACGCTTCTGCTGAACAGCCCGCGGAAGCCGCTGCCGACTCTACCGAATCGCCCGAGGATATCCTGAAGGCCGAACTCGCCGCCGCAAACGACCGCAACCTGCGCCTGATGGCCGAATTCGACAACTACCGCCGCCGTACCGCCAAGGAACAGCTCGAACTCATCGAAACCGCGAACGGCAAGCTTCTGGAGAAACTCTCCGAAGTTCAGGACAACTTCGAGCGCGCCTTCGCGAGCGAAAACAAGGCCCAGGATTTGGAAGCCTTCGAAAAAGGCATGCAGATGATTTACAACCAGTTCGCGAAGATTTTGACCGATGCGGGCCTCGAGCAAATCGACCCGACGGGTGCCGAATTCGACCCGAACTGCCACGAAGCATTGATGCAGCAGCCCAGCGAGACAGTGCCCGAAGGCCACGTGGTCACCGTGTTCCAGAAGGGCTACAAGCTCAAGAACAAGATCTTGAAGACCGCGAAGGTCATCGTCTCCTCCGGGAAATAAGCCCGCGCTGCCATCCGGAGCCGCGCGACACTCCCCCGCACCTACCCTTTTGTAAAATTGTCAATGATAAGTTAATCCCGGGGCGTTCCGCGGGGCTTTTCGCGATATATCTTTATCTCTGGTGTAAAACATGTTTGGAGATTAAGATGAAAAATATCTTATTCATTTCTTCCGTATTGGCCTTGGCTTGTACGGGTTTCGCTCAGAAAATTGTAATCACGACGAACTATACGGCGGACCCGGCGCCCTATGTTCATGGGGATACGGTTTACCTGTACACGACCCACGACGAAGACAATGCCGACGGGTTCATGATGTACGACTGGTTGCTGCACACTTCCACGGACATGGTCAACTGGACCAGCCACGGTGCCGTAGCGAGCCTGGGGGACATCAAGTGGAGCACAAAGACTAACGGGGCCTGGGCGGAACAGGTCAGCGAGCGCGACGGCAAGTGGTTCATGTACGTCCCCATTCACGGCAATGGCATTTCCGTCTTGGTGGCGGACAACCCTTATGGCCCCTTCAAGGAACCTTTGAACAAGGCGCTGGTCTGGCAGCGCGAGCACTGGAACGATATCGACCCTACCGTCTGGATTGATGACGACGGGCAGGCCTACATGTACTGGGGCAACCCCGATTTGTACATGATCAAGTTGAATAAGGACATGATTAGTACTCAGGGGTCCATCGTCACCTACCCCAAAATCAAGGATTACCAGGAAGGCCCCTGGGTCTATAAGCACGGCAACAATTACTACATGACATTCGCATCGACCTGCTGTGCCGAAGGTATCGGGTATGCCATGAGCGACAAGATTACGGGCCCCTGGACCTACAAGGGCGACATTATGCCGCATTCTTCGCGCAGTAACGGAAACCACCCGGGTATCATCGATTTCAAGGGG
>JAILDK010000039.1 GCA_024689485.1 Fibrobacter sp. | reverse complement strand
TTCGCTTCAGACGCCTTGGCATTTGCCGCAGCGGCCTTCTTCAAAGACCAGGATGCGCTCTTTGTTTTGGGGAACGAAATCACAAAGTTCTTGCCCTTGGAAAGGCTCACCGGATTCTTGTCGTTATGAATATCCGGGCCCACTTCAAATTCAAAGTTCAACAGAGGAACCTTGAAAGAAGCATCCGTAAAGATGCGAACGCTACGGAGACCCTTGGAATTTGCATCCACGACATAAGAAGCATCACCCGAAGCGAGCTTCGTATCGGAGAATCCAATCGTCAGCTTATGCGCACCGGCGTCATACTTCTGGAAGAAGTTCGGCAAGTTCTTTGCCGACGCAAACTGGAACTTCAAGGAGCAATCCTTGGGACCGCAAGAATAGTCCACATTCTTGATTTCAGCGCTAAACGCCCATGCGGACAAAAGCGAGAGAAGGAGCAACAATTTTCTCATCATTGGGCAACCTTCTTGGATGTATAAGTGGTCAAATTAAACGACACCGTGATCGTAATCGGCGTCCATCCATGGGATTCCGCCTTTTCGATTTCCTGCTTGATTCCCGAATAACGAGAAATCTTCAAATCGGTGATCGCCGTCGGGTAGTTGAAGTTTGCAATTTCCGCAAACAGATAACCGAGCATGTGATAGCCCGCATTCACAGCCACCGAGTAACGATGTTCAAAGAAGTATTCCCTTTCGGTACGAGGACCCGGGCTAAACTTCTGAATCTGAACACCAGCACTGCGAAGAACCGCGTAAAGGTCCTGCAAACGCATCGGAACCTTTTCTTCTTCCGGGAACATTTCCTTCAAACGTTCGAATTCATTTTCCGCAGCGACGAGTTCCGCTTCGAGCTTAGCAATTCGACCCTTCTGAACATTGATCTTCGAAAGTTCCGATTCCGCATCGCGGAGTTCACTTTCCAAGCGCTGTTCTTCGAGGGTGAACGGTTCCCACATATACGTATAAACGAAGTAAGCTCCTGCAAGAATCAGCAGGGAGATGGCAAGCGCATATATGGTCTTTTTGTCTTTCAGGTTAAGAGCTTGCATTATTTCGAACCTCCTTCCAAGCCGAGGTCCGGTTTAATGCCGGCCTTGATGACAAAGCTATAAGCTTCTTCGCCATCGATCTTGGTCGTCGAAATGTCCGTGAGCGTCACCGACTTGAAGCTCGCCTGTTTTTCAAGTTTCACCATGTATTCCGCCACTTCCGAGAAGTCGTAAGTTACACCGCGGAGTTCCATGTCTAACGGAGAAACCTGGTTCAACGACACAAGCCACATGTTTGGCGGCATCATCGACGAAATGTTTTCGAACAAAATAACCCAGCGTTTCTTACTGACCTGAATGGACTTCAAGCCGGTATTCTTTTGGGCAATCACCTTCAACTTGGCGTCCAAGGCTGTAATCTTGTCCAGAATCGGGCGCTGTCTCTGCACTTCTTCCCGCGTAGAATTCAAGCGGTTCTGAAGAGATTCCGTGGTTTCAGAAATATAAGACTGCACCATAAAGACCGCGAACAAAGCCACAATCAAGGCAATCGTCGGCCATACGATACGCCGGTCGACAATCCACGTCAGGTCGAGCTTGGTCTGCCGGTCTTCGGCAGGCAACAAGTTAATTTCTACGCAAAGCGATTTCTTTTTACCCTTGGCAGCCATTTAGAACTTCCTTAAAGCAAGTCCCAGTGCGGGAGTATAAACGTTCGACAGTGCCATGGGCATTCCTTCGTCAGCGACCACACCCGGATCAAAAGGAATTCTTGCGAACGGATTCAAGACTTCGCATTCGATCGAAAGCTTGTCCTTCAGGTATTCGCAAATATTCGGCAGGTTTGCACCGCCGCCGCAAATCATGAGGCGGACAGGCTTTTCACCGGATTCACTCGTCGAGTAGTAGCGGAGACCGAATTCCACGGAGCTCACCACTTCTTCGTAAGCGAGCTGCAAAGCGGACTCCACTTCCGAAACCGAGCGATCCTTAACCATGGTCAAGTCATTCTTTTCAAACATTTCATGGCAGGTACCTTCATCGATACCCAAGTGACGGGTCAAAGTGGAAATGACCGAATCCACCGATCCACTGGTCAAGGTTCGAACCGAGTGGAACTGGCCTTCGCGGAGGAAGGTCATCGTAGACTTCTTTTCACCGATATCGAGAAGGGCAACCGTCTCCTGAAGTCTATCTTCCGGAACCGTTGCGACATAAGCATTGGCAATACCGAAAACGTCCACATCGATGCCCGTCAACTTATAGCCGGCAAGCGAGAAGAGTTTCGAATAATCGCTTAAAATCTTGTTTTTGGCGGCCACGATTAAGGACTTCACTTCACCCTTACCGTCGCGTTCAATCACCTGGTAATCCAGCATGATATCTTGGTCATCAAACGGAGGTTTTGCCTGAGCCGTCTGTACCACGATGGCATCTTCGTTTCCGTTCTTCGGAACCTTCGCCACACTCTTATCCGCGAGAACACCTGCAGACCAACCGATGGAAGCCACCAGGTCATCCTTCGAGACATCCGGGAAGTTACGGGTCATCAAGCGCACGACCGCTTCGCGAAGTTTTGCTTCATCTTGAATTTCGTTATCGACGAAAGCACCTTCAGGGGTCGGCTCCATATCCACAGCCATGATACTGCGAGAATTACCTCGTCCGTGATGCACACGAACGACCTTAATACGATAATGACCGATGTCAACGCCAATGGTCTGACGCTCACCTCGGATTTTAGCGATAAGATCCAATGCCAAAATACAACCTCTACCCAAAGAATTTCGGGACTAATTTAATTCTACCTTTCCAAAAGCTCGATGTCAATAGCCTTTTGCCTAACCGCTTGAAAAAACAACGACTTAGGCGATCCCCCTACCTCAATTAAGATACCTTTTGTGCACGTCTTTCTTGGAAAATATACTGCAAAACGCGCTCCTGTGTTTCGCTAAAATCGCCGATAAAAGAGGCGCTGTGGTCCACACCACCCGTCTTCTCGTCGATCTTTCCCTGATGCAACTGTCTCAAAATGCGAATTTGCAGATTCTCTTCTCCAAAACCCGGTAGATTAAAACGGATATGCACTAAGGAATTTTCAGGAACCTGTTCCGGCAAGGTCAAAAGGATACCGCCAGCGGAAAGGTCCACCAAATAGCCGTCCATCTTTTTTTTGCCAAAAGCCAAGTGGACCGGGAAACGCACCGCAAGACGCAGCCAACGACGGAGCTGCTCTTTATGCAACTTGGTCGAATGTTGCAAAAGGAGCGTGTTCTGCCGAATACCGACTACGCTGACCTTTGCCGAATACACGGCTTCTCCCGGGATATTCAAACGAACCAACACCTTTTCGCCGACAAGCGATTCCGCAAAAAAGACGTCTTCCCTTAAAACGCCCCAGCAGACCTCGTTCATAAAGTTGATCTTTGTATGGACCGTTTGTTCTACACCCTTGCTTTTGGGCAAAAGAAGCGTCGCCTCTTTTCCGAGCGAAAATTGGCGGGTCGAAATGCAGGAATACTGGGCAGCCTTATCCAGATGCCCGAGCTTTTTGCGGAGCATCGAAATCAGATGCCTGTCTTGAGGTGAAATTTTTTCGGCCCCACCGTTTAATTTGTAAACATAATTCACCGCTTCTTCAAAGAGGAGCGGAGAATTGAGAATGGAATCCTTATTTGAAAAGGAAGACTGCCGAACCAGGCGTTCGAGCATATTCTGCTCTTTTTCGCTCAAGTTCAGCGGTTGAATCTTCTCTTCAAATTTTTCAGTGGCAAACATTCTGCCGACTTCTCGACGTCGATTGCTGCGACTGATTTCCACCAGAACGACGAGAATCAGAATCATCGTTCCGATGAGCAAAATCCAGCCGAACATTTCGATCGAGAAATCCAAGCATTACCCCCAGATTCCAGCGACGTAGGAGCCAAGGATTTTACCGCAAAGCTTTTGTCCGAGGAATGGAGAATTTTCCACGCCGCCGGCAAAAGTTTTCGAGGTAACGTCGGTAGAGCCGTTCGGGTCGAAGACGACGAGCGAAGCCTTTTTGCCCGGAGCGAGTTCCACCACTTCCGCACCGGCGATTTCCGCAGGCTTCGAAGAAAGGACTTCGATGGCGCGCTTTTCGCCAAGACGTTCTGTTAATTTATTCCAAAGCGCCGGAAGGGCGATTTCGAGAGAAATCGCGCCCGGGACAGCGTCTTCAAAATTCACTTCCTTGTCTTCACGGTGAACCGGGAAGTGGTTGATGCTCACCGCCTGGATCGAACCGTCTGCAAGTCCCTGCCAAAGCGCTTCACGGTCATCGGAAGAGCGTACTGGCGGATGCAGATTCAAGCTTGTGTTCAAAGTCGCCACATCTTCATCGCAGAAGAGCAAGTGGTGAATGTCCACGTCGCAAGTTACATCGACGCCCATGTCGCGGGCACGGCGGATCAAATCGAGAGCCGCCTTGGACGTCACCTGCTTGATGTGCATCGGCACGCCGAGCCAGCGGGACATTTCCAAGAGCGAGAAGAGCGGGAGCGTTTCCGCCTGTTCCGGAACGCCCTTCATGCCGATCATATCAGAGAAGTTTCCTTCGTTCACATAACCGCCGTGAGCGAGGGAATAGTCATACGGCAAGAAGAAGAAACGCTTCTTCGTCATTGCACCGTATTCGAGGCAGAGGCGCAGAAAACGCATCGAACCGAAAGCCTTGTTGCCGTCGCCAAAACCGGCTACGCCACCATCGGCGAGTTCGCACATTTCGGCGAGAGCCTTCGCTTCATAATCCTGATTGATGGCGCCAAGAACGCGGATATCATAACCGTGAAAACCGAGTGCCGCTTTTTCTGCGACCAAACGCTGGATGCCATCAACTGGGTTTGCGGTACTTTCATAAAGACCGCCGTAAAAACCGCCACGGTGCATGGCGCGAAAACCGGCGCGATACGTATAAATGTCGTCACGCTTCGGTTCCTGGAAATCGATTCCCAAAGCAAAGAGAGCCGGAATGGCGAGAGCGCCATTGGCGTCCACAACCGGAGTTCCTTCCGGAGCCGAATCACGCCACATGCCGTCCACGATCGAAATCGTCGTCGCCGCTTCAAAGTTTCCGTTCACAAAAGGACGGACGTTTTTCAAAATCACATTATCCATTTGCACGACCTCCCGAAAGGAGATAAAGAGCCGACATGCGAACAGCCACGCCATTCGTCACCTGGGCGAGAATCACAGAATGATCGCCGTCTGCGACTTCCGAATCAAGTTCCACACCGCGGTTGATAGGACCCGGGTGCATGATCAGAGCGGTATTCTTGGCTCTTTCCAAAACTTCTTCGGTCACGCCGAAGTAATTGCGATATTCGCGAAGGCTCGGGAGCAAGGAATCTTCCATGCGTTCCTTCTGAAGGCGAAGCGCAATCACTGCGTCCGCACCATCGACAGCCTTCTTCACATTGGTTTCCCAAGAGACGTTCGGGAAGTCGGCGCGGTAACGCGGAAGCAGCGTACTCGGTCCGCAAAGCGTCACCGAAGCACCGAGGGTCGTCATACCCCAGGAGTCGGAACGGGCCACGCGGCTGTGGCGAATGTCGCCGACGATCGCAATCTTTTTGCCTTTCAAAGTGCCGAGTTTCTGTTCAATGGTGAACATGTCGAGAAGAGCCTGCGTCGGATGTTCGTGAGCGCCATCGCCCGCGTTCAAAACGATCGCATTCGAATGATCCGCGATAAACTGCGGAACACCAGTCCCCTTGTGACGGACCACGACAACATCGATCTTCATCGATTCAATGTTGCGGAGCGTATCGAGGAGGGTTTCGCCCTTCTTCACACTGGAGCTTGAACTCGAGAAGTTCACAATGTCTGCAGAGAGACGCTTTTCTGCAAGTTCAAAGCTTGTGCGGGTACGCGTGCTGTTCTCGAAGAACAGGTTCACAATCGTGAGGCCGCGGAGGGAAGGAACCTTTTTGACCGGACGTTCCAAGAGCTGGCGGAATTCGACCGCCGTATCCAGAATCGTGCGGATGTCGCTTTCGCTAACGCCTTGAAGGCCTACGAGATGACGGATGGAAAGAGAAGATGTCATACATTCTCCACTTGAACAAGATAAACGGCTGTTTCCGGATCGACCGGTTCAATCAGCACTCGAACTTCTTCGTTTGCCAAAGTCTTGACCGAAAGGCCCGCTGCATCCGCCGCAATCGGCAGTTCACGATGGCCGCGGTCCACCAAGACGCAGAAGCGAATCGCCGCCGGACGTCCCATATCGAGAATCGCCTGGATAGCGGCACGTGCCGTGCGGCCCGTGTAAAGAACATCATCGACAAGAATCACCGTTTTGCCTTCGACAGATGCCGGCATTTCTGTAATGCGCATTTCTGTAGCAGCAAGCGGTTTGCGGTAATGGAAGTCATCGCGGTAGAACGTCGCATCAAGACTTCCACATGGAATTTCAACGTGATAGCGGTTCGACAAACGTTCTGCAAGCTTATGGGCAAGCGGAATTCCGCGGCTCGCCATTCCGAGGACAAGGACATTTTCTGGAGAAGAAATCAGCTCCGACACAGCCGACGCCATATTGTCCAAGGCGGTTTCCATTGCCTTTGCGTCGAGAAGTTGGCGGATCCTTTTGCAATTATCCTTCACTACAGGCTCCTTTTTCAAGATTTTTCCAATAGGAAAATGTAGTTTTTATCTCAAAACATAACCAACATGGAGATTCCATTTATGTTCAATCAGCTCGACCTCCCGAAAAGCGGAGAAACGATTGCCATCATCAAAACGAACCACGGTGAAATGCGTGCACGCCTTTTCCCGGAAATCGTCGGCGAATGCGCCACGAACTTCATTGAACTTGCCAAGCAGGGCAAGTACGACGGTGCTCCATTCCATCGTATCATCAAGGGTTTCATGATTCAAGGCGGTGACTTCACCCGCCGGAACGGCACTGGCGGTCACGCTGCACAGGGTCCGGGTTCGACCATCGGCGACAAGTACGACGAACGTCTCACCCACTTGCGCGGCGCCCTCAGCTGGGCTAAGACCATGATGCCGCATTCCATCGGCAGCCAGTTCTTCATCGTTCACCCGGCAGAAGGCACGCACTTCCTCGACCATCCGGCTCACGGCGGTCCGGCAGAAGGCTACTCTGTTTTTGGCCAGCTCTTTGACGGTTTTGACGTTCTGGACGACATCGCCGGCGTTCGCACCGACGGTCAGGACTATCCGTACGAAGACGTCCTCATCGAATCGGTGAAGATCGAAACGGTCGCCTAAGACTTTTCGTCGCAGTTGAGTGCCATTTGAGAAGCGCAGACAAAAAAATGTTCTGCGCCCCTTGACAGGGAGAATATTTTTTTCTCAATTTGGTTCACTCAAACGGGGTTATAGCTCAGTTGGTAGAGCACAACGCTGGCAGCGTTGGGGTCAGGAGTTCGAATCTCCTTAGCTCCATAACAGAAAAAGGATCCGCATCAAGCGGGTCCTTTTCTGTTTTATAAACTTTAGGAGATGAGAACTCCTGGGGGCACTCCCCTACAAAGCAATCCCATTCAGTTCATAAACAAAAAATCCCGCATTTCTGCGGGATTCTTTCTGACATAGCATGTAAGGGACTCGAACCCTTGTTACCGGCGTGAGAGGCCAGCGTCCTGGACCACTAGACGAACATGCCAAAATTCAGGGCGAATAGTAGAAATATTATTCGCGGTAGTAAAGGTCGAGGTTGCTTTCCACGTTGGCAGCCTTTTCGAGGTTCTGCACGTATTCGTTGAAAAGCATCGCATAACCGAAGCGCCAGGTGTTAGCCAGGTCTTCCGTGAGAGCGGTCTTTGCAGCGGTGGTATCCGGAACAGAACGGTTCAGAATCTTCACCATAGCAGCACCGTCGTTCGTCACGACCGGTTCACCCCATTCGCCCACCTTCTGCTGGGAAAGAATGCGGAAGAGAGTCGGATTCGAATAGCCAACGCCCGGGACAAAGCCGTCGAAAGAAGCGGTAGCCTTTTCAATCGTCACCTTTTCCACGCTCGTATCTGCCTTAGCAGCACCCGTAGCGGAATCCGTCACGAGTTCCACAGCCTTCACCTTTTCGGCAACGGAATTCAGGTAGTGAGCAGCGGCTTCCTTCGATTCCTGAAGGAGGAGGTTGTGCTTAATTTGTTCGTAGTACGGACCGATGTTGCGCTTGCCTGCTTCGAGAGTTTCGAGACGGCTGACGACGATCACAAAGTTGTCGTTCTTGAGAGCGCCAGAAACCTTGCCTTCTGCGAGGTCCGGACGTTCCTTGTTCACGAATGCGAAAGCAGAAAGACCGCCGACAAAGCCCACTTCCTGGATTTCATCGTCACGACCGAGCCAAGCGGTTTCGCGGACCGGAACCTTACGGGCAGCGGCTGCATCGATGAAGGAGGAATCACTTTCTTCCACAGCGGACTTGATGCTGACGAGGATCTTTTCCAAGCTGTCGACAGTTTCCGGAGAAGCGGTCACGGAGAAGAGAATGTGAGCGGCCTTCACCTTTTCAGTACCGGTAGAATCCTTGATCTTGCCGAGGCTCTGGATGATGTGGTAGCCGAACTTGGTGCGGACCGGTTCCGAGATAGCGCCGGAATCGAGAGCGAATGCAACGTCTTCAAATTCCTTGACCCAAGTGCCACGTGCGGTGTAATCGCCGAGGAGACCGCCATTGGCAGCCGTACCGACGTCTTCACTTGCAACCTTGGCCATTTCTTCGAAGCTCGAAGTGGAGTTCGAATCCTTCACCTGGTAGTAAACGGTCATCGCATACTTGCGGATTTCTTCTTCATCCTTGGCGGTCGGCTGAATCGGAAGGTAAGCATAAGCGAGGCGGACCTGATCCTTCGTCACGAAGAAGCTGTCCTGATGAGCGTTGAAGTAAGCGTTCACCTTGAGGCTGTCCACGGAGGCAGGATCGACCTGGAAATCATTTGCCGACGTAAAGGCGACTTCAACATCCTGGGAGACGAGACGGTTGTTCACGTTCCACTGGGATTCGAGGCTCGTCGGGTGAGCGTTGGCGGTCACGAAGATCTGCAACTGGTGCAGAGGAATCGTCATCGTCTTGAGTTCCTGTTCGTAGTTCTGCATGTTGAGCCATTCGTATGCGGCCGGAGTTTCGAGCCATGCATCAAATGCAGCCTTGTCGAAAGCGGTGTCGAGAAGGAACTTCGGAAGGGTCTGGATGAAAGCCTGGACGTTCTGAGCGGCTTCCTGTTCGCTAGCGGAGTTCGCCTGGATTGCGTAAACGCGCTGCTGGGCTTCTTCACCGACGAGACGGCGGACGACATCCGGATTGTTCTTGAGTTCAGCCTTCATTTCAGCGACGGATGCATAGAGAGCATTTTCGTCGAACTGAGCCTTGAGGAGTTCCTGCTGGACGAAGGACTGGAAAATGTTGTTGCGGAGCTGGGCGCGCTGTTCGTCGCTCAGGTTCTGACCACGGTAGTTGGTCTCTGTGATGCGGTTCACACGGTTGTTGAATTCCGCATACGGGATTTCCACACCGTCCACACGGCCGATCGGATACTGGTGAGACTGTTCCGGCGTACGGTCCATCGCAAGAAGACCGAGCGCAATACCTACTGCAAAAATGGCAATGACCCATTTCGCGTTTTCGTTAATCCATGTCAGCATAGAGTAAACTCCATTTATTTTCCGCCAAATGTAATAAAAAAATCCACTCGAATGGAGCGTGCCCTTTTATATAGCCGTATTTTAGGATTTTTTCTATTATGGAAATCGCCTTCAAACATCAACACTTAGAGGCTACAGTGTACGATATATTGATCCTTGGTGCCGGCATCGCCGGCTTAAGCGCAGCCATCAAGGCGGCAGAACACGGACATTCCGTTCTCATTTTAACCAAGGGGGCAAAACCGGATGGTTCATCCAACTATGCCCAGGGCGGTATCTGCTCCGTCACTGACCCTAAAGATTCTTTCAAATTGCACCAGGAAGACACCTGTGAAGCAGGTGCGGGCCTCTGCAAAAAGAACGCCGTCAAGATTCTCGTCGAAAACGGTCCCAAAACCATCGATCAGCTGGTGAAATGGGGCGTGAAGTTCACCCCGGCGGAAGCAAACGATGCGAACATCCGCTTTGACCTTCACCTCGAAGGCGGTCACAGCCACCGTCGCATTCTCCACGCCGCGGACTTGACCGGTAAGGAAATCATGAGAGCCCTCCTGGTGAAGATCCATGAATTCCCGAACATCACCTTCCTCGAAAACGCGCTGATCGCCGATTTGATTTTGAACAAGGACAAGACCCGAGCCTTGGGCGCAAAGGTCATCCACCAGAAGACCGGCGAAACCGAAGCGATTTTTGCAAAGGTAACCATCATGGCTACGGGCGGTGCAGGACGCCTCTGGTTCCACACGATCGACCCTCCTGATGCTTGCGGTGACGGTATTGCGATTGCAGCCCGTGCAGGCGCCGCAATCCAAGACGTGGAATTCATGCAGTTCCACCCAACTTCCCTCTACGCCCCGAGCCTCAAAAAAGCCTTCCTCATTTCGGAAGCGGTTCGCGGATACGGCGGAATTCTCAAGAATTCGAAGGGCGAAGAATTCATGAACGGCGTGCATCCGCTCCGTTCCCTTGCCCCGCGCGACATCGTCGCCCGTGCTATTCACCGTGAAATGAAGCGCACCGGCGAACCTTGCATGTTCCTCGATGTCACCGCCCACAATCCAAAAGATACGAAGACCCACTTCCCGCACATTTACGCGAAGTGCCTTTCTGCAGGCGTCGACATGACGAAGGAATGGATCCCGGTCGTTCCGGCTGCGCACTACATGTGCGGTGGCGTTCTCGTCGACACGTGGTCCAAGACGCAGATCGAAGGACTTTACGCTTCGGGCGAAGTGGCTGCGACAGGCGTGCACGGTGCAAACCGTCTCGCTTCGAACTCGCTTCTGGAAAGCGTCGTCTTTGCACTCCGCGCCGTGGAAAACATCGAAAAGACGGGCATTCTCAAAAAGTCGTTCCGCGCACCGACCGTCAAGTCGGAAAAGGTCAAGATGACCGGCGGCGAACATTGGAAGAAGCGCACCGTCGAAGCGAAGAAGCTCATGTGGGAAAAGTGCGGCATCGTCCGCTCGGTCGCAGGCTTAAACGAAGGCCTCGCGAAACTCCGCGAATTCAACAGCGAAGTCGAAGCCGAAATGAAGAAGCCCGGAACCAAGACCGCAGCTCTTCTCGAATTCCGCAACGCCGTTGAAAGCAGCATCTTGATTGTGAAGAGCGCTCTCGCCCGTAAGGAATCCCGCGGTCTGCAGTCGATTCTCGACTACCCGAAGATGTCCCCGAAGCTTGTACATCACAACATCTATTTGAAGTACCCGCTCGAAAGCAACTAATCTTCCAAGCCTATCACAACAAAAAAGCCCCGCAGAATTGCGGAGCTTTTTTGTTGTTGATCAAAAGACCTTTTAGTTTTCCTGTCCAATCCACGGGAAGATGTTGTCGCGGGATTCGATTTCCGAAAGCAGAGCTTCATCTTCAAATTCCCCGTTGAACATCGCCGAGAGCTTCATGAAGTCGCGTTCGTGATTTGCCAAGCGTTCGCGGGCGTAGTCTTCCGCGGAATTGTTGTGAATCATGAACGCCCAGTCCGAAGCCTGGTACAGCACAAGTTCGCGTTCCATCTGAGCGAGAATTCTCTTTTGAAGAGCCGTCTGCGAAGGCACCTTTTGGGCAGCCTGGAAGAGCGAGAACATCTTGAAGAATTTCGGATAGATGTATTCGACCTGAGGATTGACCCAGACCGAAGCAAAACCATTTTCGCCCCAAGAAGAGAAGATCGGATTGTGAGCCACGGTATCTTCCGGATCCATCTGCATTTCGTTCACCGAAGCGAGCTGCAAAATTTCGGAAGAGGCGGCACGTTCAAAGACCGCTTCAATAAACTGCGGGCCTTCGAACCACCAGTGTCCAAAGAGTTCCGCGTCGTACGGGCAAAGGACGCACGGACGATGGGATTCCATCTGCGAACCGAGTTCCGCCATCAAGGCTTCACGGTTAGCCACAAAAAGTCGGGCGTGTTCGCGGGCGAGGTTCATCGCCTGCCAAGGATGGTACAGAGCCTTCTGTTCCCCACCGGTAATGCGGTAATACTTGAAACCGGAATCGATCGGAGAATTTCCGGCAAAGAAATATTCACCGAGATAGTCGCGGTCGAGTTCCTTCGAAATATCCTTGTAGAATTCGCGGTAATCCGGATGTCCCGGGTAACCGCGCTGACGGCTCCAGACTTCTACGGAGCTCGCTTGTTCACGGCCCAAAACGAGAAGTCCAGACGGGGTCTTGATCGGAGCGAACACACCGTACTTCGGAGCCGGATCGGCAAGCAGCACACCATGGGTTTCCATAAAGAAGTACTGCAGACCCTGTTCCGCCAAGTATTCGTCAAGCCCATCAAAGAATCCGCATTCCGGAAGCCAAACTCCCTTCGGAGCGCGGCCAAAGGCTCGCTTAAAGGCTTCGATCGTCAAGCGGATCTGCAGGCGAATGCTTTCCGGTTCTGCTTGGTAAGCGGGCAAAAACGGATGCGTTCCGATACATGTCAAAAGGGCGAGCTTTCCGCGGCGTTCGAGAGCAGCGAATTCCGAAAGGATATCGCGGTGCAAGCGATTTTCCCAAAGGTCGGAAAGTTCCATGATACGGGCCGCGTAGAACTTCGCAAGTTGCAAACGTTCCGGATCGTTTTCCAAACGATGCAGTTCCTTGTGAGCGAGTTCCTGCAACTTTTCCAAGTGGCGAGAATAACGTTCGCAAAGAAGCTTGTCCGAAAGCATCGCAATGAGCGTCGGAGAAATGCTCAAGTTGAGCGTCCCCGGAACGCCCTTTTCCGCCAAATGCGAAAGGGACTGCACGAGCGGCAGATACGATTCGGTCAACGCTTCAAAAAGCCAGTTTTCTTCCAGAAAACGGTCATATCTCGGATTGCGCACGAACGGCAAATGCGCGTGCAGCAACAGATATAGCTGTCCATTGCAAGCTGTATTCAAACTAGACCCTAAACCTTCAAAAATTACTCAGTGCGCTTCACCACGATCGGAACGATCGTCGTCGGGAAGTCACCATCCTTATCGGTAGCAAAGACCGGAATGATCTGCGTCGAATCCGGAAGATCCTGTTCAAAGGAGAACGTGCCATCCGGGTTCAGCGGGAACGGTTCGCCGCGCACCTGGAGGTGTGCATCCGGACGAGTTCCACCGTACACGATCAAGCGGGTCTTGACCCAGAGGAAGAAATCCTTGCCGTAATTGACGGAACCCGGAGTCGGCTGCAGAACCGAGCCGCTCGAAAGCAGGCTGGATTCGCTCGAAAGAGAGCCCGAGAAGAAGGATTCCGAAGAGCTCGCGAGATGTTCGAGCCAAGTCGCAACGGACTGGCTGGAAAGTCCCGAGCTTCCAAAGCCGCCGATTCCAGCGCCACCAAGGGAAGCCTTGAAGAAGACGCTTTCGGAATTCGAAACGGACTTCTTGATATTTTCATAGCTGAAGACCTGCATCGCCGGAGCTTCAACGATCGGTTCAAACTTGCCTTCCGGAGTCTTGGTACCGAGAGAAGCGCTGAACGAAGCCGCACCGCGATTCTGAACGTACCAGCTCTTCGCATCAGCAGGAACTTCAATATCCTGGAACTTGCGGTTCTTGTTCTTACGAACGGTCAAGTCCTTGGAAACATCATACAAACGAAGAACGAGAGTCCCGTTACCCTGGAGAGCGCTCTTCAAACGGTCTTCCTTCACATCCCAGAATGCGTGGAGGAAGTTCGGATCGCGCTGCATCAAGACGAGGTATTCCGGAGAGAATTCCGACGGAATCTTCTTGATGGTTTCAATCTTTTCTGCCACCTTTTCTGCGACCTGGGCAACCGTCTTCGTCGCCTTCTTTACTGCAGGCTTGATCGCATTTTTTGCAGCGGCGGTCTTTGCGGCGGCAGTCTTTACCGGAGCAGCCTTCGTGGCAGCGGTTTTTGTAGCCGGCTTTACGGTCTTGCTTGCGACAGTCTTCTTGGCCACGGTCTGCTTGATTTCTTCGACCTTGGACTTGACGGAAGCCTTAGCCTTGCGCGACGCAGTCTTGAGCTCGGCAACCTTGGATTCCGCCTTCTGCGAAATCGCCTTCAGCTCCTGAACCTTTGCCTTTTCCTTTTTCACTACATCTTTCACAGTCTTCTTGACTGCGGTAGTGAGACTAGACTTTGCTGTAGCCTTCTTTGTCGTGCTCACGTTTGACACTCCTTTTGTGCAATTAATGCACCTTTTTCGGCTTATTACCCCAATTGCCTACGCCCGTAAGACCGATTGCAATTCCAACGAACTTTTCGTCCCAGATGGAAGAATCCTCCGACTTGCGAACGCCGCCCTGGATGGCGATATCCACTTTCGTGCTACGCCTCCCCAGAGGGAATCCGGAGCCTATACCAACTCCGTACTCCGTGACATCGCAAATGTAATAATTTCTATACCAAGCTCCGAGTCTAAAGTCCATTCTTTGTACATAATTCTTAAAATAATCTGTCGAACCGGAGCGTTCGTAGCCGATTGCGGCCATAAATTCGGTCTGTGTATCGGTCGAATCCTTCAAGTTCCAAGAACCGCCGATGTTTCGAATATCCGCATCCCAGCCTCGCAGCATGAAGTCGAGTAAAATATTGTGCTTTTTGTGGAATCGGTAGGCAAAACCGGTAGCCATGGTCGGCGGCACATCGATTTCACGGCTGAGCTTTGTCGGCACAAGCGTATCCGTTTCGCTGAACTCAATATTGTATTCGAGATCGTTCTTGAGCGTATAAGCGGTCGTATAAGAGAAGTAGTACGAAGAGTTACGGCCCTTGTAATGAACTGCACCGGTGTAATAGGCCGGATGATCCTTGATTTCCCAGGATCCTTCAGCGGTTTCCGTAATGTCGGAGCTGTTGGTCGCCCAAGAATCGGCCTCGGAAACTTCGCTGTTATCGCCGCCCAAGGTCAGCTTGCGGGAAACGGAACCCATCACAAAGTGAGCGGTAAAGCCCAAGGAAAGGCGACGGAAGAACGGAAGACGCACCGCATAGCTCGGGGTGATTTCGTAAATGTTGCCCTTGTACTTGAGGCTTGCAAGATTTGTCTGCGTCGAGTCGCTGACTTCTTCATCGAAATTCGACGTGTACTTTTCCGAAAGCGCAACGGCGAGCGTTCCAAAATCGTGCATGGCAAAGATGAAGGAAAGCGAAGGAATTTCAAGCGTCGAAGTCGCGTAAGACGTTCCGCTCTTTGAAGCCACATTCTCTTCAAAAGTCATGGTCGCATTGAAGGACGTGTACTTTTCAAATGCGAGAGCAGCCGGGTTCCAATCGACAATGCCACTTCCCACCTTAGCTCCGCCCGCGTATCCACGGCCAAGCGTAATAGCGGAAGCGCCTTCGGTCGGCTTACCCAAAGCTTCAAGGCCCATCATCGAAGCGGCACTCGCCGCAATCGTCACAAGGAAAACGGAAAGAAGGATTTTGCGGATCATTCGTCATCCCCCCGCTTGGTAGCAAGCCAGAGCTTCAAGTTCATCGGCTGACTGATGTAGTCAGTAAAATCGTAACGCGAGTAAGTCAGGTAATCCATGAAGATGTACACCGAGTCTCCGTCGTCGGTCACGTGATCGTAATAAAGAGTGTCGTACGGAGCGAGCATCGAGTAACCCATGCGCAGAACGACCTGCATCTTTGCACCCTTACCGGCGCGGTTGATGAAGGAACGCATTCCCTGAGTCAGCTGAAGTCCAAGCGTATCGCCTTCCATAAAGACGAGGTTCGGATGTCCATACTTTTTGATGTATTCGCGGTTCAGCTTGTACGTTTCAGAAGATTCCATGTCGACGCCGTTCGAATCGACAAAAGTCGCGGCGACAACTTGGACTGGGAACCCTAGTTCGGAGCCTTCCGTCGAAGAGCTGCGGCCCATTGTGAGCTGAGCGAGGACGACCGCCTGGCGAACATCGTTGCTGTCGCCTTCCGTGTACGGGAATTCGTCACCGTAAAATTCATTCAAAGCGGTCATGATCTTTTCGCTCGGAATTTCCACGAGCAGGGATTCCAGAACGCCGCCGTGCAAAACCATGCAGTCGGAGCATTCGTCCTTGTAAGAGCTGATGATCGCGGAGCGGAAAGCCCAAATGTTCTTGTAAATATCCTTGGTCGTCGTATCGCCGTCAGACACAACCGTCTGCGTATAGCGTTTGACGCGGAGGAACGGAACGACATCTGCGCCCGGGCCATAGAAGCGATACAGGCGCTTTGATTCCGGAGCGGAAATGCGGAGCTGCACACGGGCGGCTTCCTTCACCTGAGCGAGATCTTCGTAGAATGCACTCGGCAGGTCAATCTTCAGAGCGGAGTCCAAAGAAGAGATCTTGACTTTATAAGTGGTATCGGCGGAATTCGCCTTTTCGAAAGATTCGCGAAGACCCGCGACCCAAATGGAATCCTTGATGTCACCGATGCTATCGACAAAGTCCGAGCCCTTGCCCGTTTCAATAATCCAAGAGAACGTAAGTTCGAGAGTTTCCTTAATCGGAAGAGAATCCGACTTGTAACCCGCCTGATCGTAGAAGCCGGAATCCGGATAAAGGGCGAGGAACGCGGAACGGTGTTCTTTTGAGCTGTCTGCCGAATACTGGGCAAAGAAGCTCTTGTCGCGGAAGCCGATGTCGAGCACCCAATCATGCTGCATGCCATTGACCGCGCCGACGACACCCTGGTAATAATTGACGCGCGGCGTGCTGTCAAAGCCCACTTCATACGAAGAGAGTTCGAGATCGCTGATTTCGACCGTTTGCACTAAATAATTCGAAGGAAAGCCCTGATCGTCCAACCAGGTGACCAAAGCGTCTCCATCCGAGTCAAAAATGCACGATGCAAGCAGAAGCATCGGCAAGATGGCAAATACTAAAAACTTGAATTTCTTCACGGAAACTCCGAAAAAAGGAAACTTCACGTGCAAATATACAAAGTCTTCTTTCACAAGATTTCTAGATTTTGCCCGTTAAAACTTTTTTAGGGACATCTCCCTGAGGCAATTATGAAACCTTTCCACGCATATTTCCAGAACATCAATGGAACCGACACCTATCCGCTCGATGAAGTCATTTATCGCAGCAAGGTCGATAACAGCCTTCTCGAAGTCCATCACGATCGCGAAGCACTCGCTGAACGCTCCCCGGAAGAATGGAAGAAGCTCTTTGCCGAACGTCGCATGAGCTTTAAGCCGGAAGACATGAGCGGTATCTGGAGCAAGCGTGAAATGGTTCTCCCGGAAATGCCTGTCGAAGACATCGTGACGATGCGCGAAGGCTGGAGCCCGCTTTTTGACGCCGCCCCGCTTGCCAAGGAACTCGGCATCAAGAGCCTCAAGGTCAAGCTCTGCGGCAACTCCCACACCGGTTCCTTCAAGGACCTCGGCATGACGGTTCTCGTGAGCCAGGTGAACCACATTATTAAAAAGAAGATCCACGAAATCGACGCAGTCGCTTGCGCCTCTACCGGCGACACCTCTGCAGCCCTGAGCGCCTACTGCGCCAAGGCAGGCATTCCGTCGATCGTGTTCCTCCCGGCCGGCAAGACGAGCACCGCCCAGCTGATCCAGCCGATTTCGAACGGTAGCATCGTGCTCGCCCTCGACACGGACTTTGACGGCTGCATGAAGATTGTCCAGGAAGTCACAAAGGACAACCGCATTTACCTCGCAAACTCGATGAACAGCCTCCGCGTGGAAGGCCAGAAGACGATTTCTCCGGAAATCTGCCAGGAACTCGGTTGGAAGGTTCCGGACGTGGTCATTATCCCGGGCGGCAACCTCGGCAACGTGAGCGCTCTCGCCAAGGGCTTTGAAGACTGCAAGGCGATGGGCCTCATCAACAAGATTCCTCGCATCGTCGTCGCTCAGGCAGAACACGCCAATCCGTTCTTCCAGGCTTACGAACGCGGCTTCGACAAGCTCGTTCCGGTTCAGGCGAAGAAGACTCTCGCAAGCGCCATCCAGATCGGTAATCCGGTCAGCTACCCGAAGGCAGTCCGCGCCATTCAGAATACGAACGGCATGGTCGTGAGCGTGACGGAAGAAGAACTCGCAAACGCCGCTCACCGCGCAGACCGCATCGGCCTTTACGCTTGCCCGCACACGGGCGTCGCTCTCGGCGGCCTTGAAAAGCTCGTTGCCGCAGGCAAGATCGACAAGGAAGAAGAAGTGATCGTCATCAGCACCGCACACGGTCTGAAGTTCACCGAATTCAAGGTCGGCTACCACGAACAGAAGCTCGAAGGCATCCAGAGCCAGTTCGCAAACCCGATTTTCAAGGCTCCGGCCGAAATCGGCGCTGTGATGGATATTCTCAAGAAAGAAATGGCCAACCGGAGACGCTAAGAAATGGTTTTGAATGTCATCTGGCTCATCTTCTTTTTTGGAGCCTTTATCGCGTGCATCGTCCAATGGCTCGCCTTTGGAGATTCGGGGATTTTCAACAAGACGATCCTTTCCGCATTCGATATGTCCAAGACGGCATTCGAAATTTCCATTGGCCTCACTGGAATTCTGAGCCTTTGGCTCGGCATCATGAAGATCGGGGAAAAAGCGGGAGCCGTGCAAATTCTTGCAAAGCTCGTTCAACCGCTCTTTACCCGTCTCTTTCCTGAAATTCCCAAGGGACATCCGGTCATCGGCACGATGCTCATGAACATCAGCGCGAACATGCTCGGTTTGGATAATGCGGCGACGCCGATGGGCCTTCAGGCCATGAAGCAGCTGCAGGAATTGAATCCGAACGAAGACAAGTCCGTCGCAAGCGATTCCCAGATTCTCTTTCTCGTTTTGAACGCAAGCGGTTTGACGCTCATCCCGGTCAGCATCATGACTTACCGTGCGCAGATGGGCGCCGCAAACCCGAGCGATGTGTTCCTCCCGATTCTTCTCGCGACTTTCTTTAGCACGATTGCGGGCATTGTTGCCATCAGCTTCTTTCAAAAGATCAAGCTCAAGGATCCGGTGACTCTTCTTTGGCTCGGCGGCCTTTGCGCAGGCGTGATTGCTCTCCTTGCGTACTTTAGCCGTTTGACCGCCGAAGCACTGGGAACGACAAGCCTCTTTATCAGCGGAATCGTTCTTTTCAGCGTGATCGTTTCGTTCCTCGGACTCGCGGTCTATAAAAAGATTCGCCCGTACGAAGCTTTTATTGAAGGAGCAAAAGACGGCTTCCATACTGCGGTCATGGTGATCCCTTACCTCGTCGCTATTCTCGTCGGCGTGGCGGTTTTCCGCGCAAGCGGTGCCATGGACCTGGTGATGAACGGCGTCTCTTATGTGCTCAGTCTTTTCGGCATCGGCAACGATGTGGTACCGGCGCTTCCGACAGCCATTATGAAGCCGCTCAGCGGTGGCGGAGCCCGCGGCATGATGATCGATGCGATGAAGACTTTTGGTGCAGACAGTTTTGCAGGTCGTTTGAGCAGCATGTTCCAAGGCGCGACCGACACTACGTTCTACGTGATTGCGGTTTACTTTGGATCGGTGGGCGTTCGCAAGACACGCCACGCCGTTACTTGCTGCTTGATTTCGGACTTGGTGGGAATTCTTTCGGCGATTGCGATCGCCTACCTGTTCTTTCCGCCGACCTAATCCTTTTCACTTGAAAGCAAAAACGCAGCTCAAACGAGCGGCGTTTTTTGTTCTGGGTTCTAACGTTCAAAGCTTTTACTGCGCAGTCGCGATGTTCAAAATGATTCGCGAAACAGTCTCGATGCCTTCCACCGTCACATGTTCAAACGGACCGTGGTACGCATAGCCGCCCGTGCCGAGATTCGGACAAGGAAGTCCCATAAAGGAGAGCCTTGCACCGTCCGTGCCGCCGCGAACAGGATTGCTCACCGGTTCAAGACCTTCCTTTTGAATCGCCTTACGGGCACGTTCAAGCACCTGCGGATACTGCTCAATCACCTGCAGCATGTTGCTGTAAGAATGCTTGATTTCAAGCGAAAGGATCGTATCTTCGGAGTTGCCGCCAAACTTGGAATTGAAGATGACGGCCAGATTTTCCAAATACTTCAAACGTTTTTCAAACATCGAACGATCGTGATCGCGGACGATGTAGGTGAGCGTCGCACTAGAAACATCTCCCTGCATATCGATCAGATGATAGAAGCCTTCCCTGCCCTCGGTCATCGCCGGAGTTTCGGTCTTCGGAAGCGCCATGATCACTTCAGCAGCCATGAGGCTCGCATTCTTCATGATGCCCTTGGCGTCTCCCGGGTGAACGCTCTTGCCGCGAATTTTGAAAATCGCCGTCGCCGCATTGAAGTTTTCATACGCGACTTCCCCTTCGTAGCTGCCGTCCACCGTATAAGCGTACTTCGCCTTGAAGTATTGCAAGTCAAAAAGGTCCGCACCGCGACCGATTTCTTCGTCGGGTGTAAAGCCGACCCAGATGTCGCCATGCGGAATGCTTTCCCCGTTGCGGTCGCTTTCGGCAAGGCGTTCCATCGCCGTCACAATCGCCGTAATTCCCGACTTGTCGTCCGAGCCTAAAAGCGTTGTGCCATCCGTCGTAATCAGCGTTCTGCCTTTCAACGTGGCGAGGTCCGGAAATTCTGAAACCTTCAAAACGTCTCCCGAACCTTGGAGAACAATATCGCTCCCGTCGTAATTTTCAAAGACCTGTGGCTTGGGATTCACACCGGAAAAATCCGGAGCCGTATCCATGTGACTGATAAAGCCGATGGCATCATCCGATTCGTGGCCCGCTGTTGCCGGGAGCATGCCGTAGACGTAGCCGTGCTCGTCGAGCTTTACCCTCAAAAGTCCAATCGCTTTTAATTCTTCAGCGAGATATTTGCCGAGTTCGAGTTGCTGAGCGGTACTCGGGCAAGTGTGAGAAGCTTCGTCCGAGGTCGTCGTAAAGCTTACATACTTGAGAAAACGATCTAGAATCTTCATACCCTAAATTTATAAATGAAATCCGGTAAAAATGAAAATGCCTCCCAAATTTGGGAGGCATTCGTTTTACGCTTTTTGCCAATTACTTGACGAGCTTAGCCAGTTCAGCCTTGATCGAATCCTTCTGGGCTTCGAAGCTCTTGAACGTGCTGAGAGAGCCGTCTTCCTTGACAATGTATGCCTTCGGAACGTAACCGTCGCTGTAGAGTTCGCCGAATTCACGGGCTTCATCAAAGAACACATCCATGCCCGCTTCTTCGAGCTTGAATTCTTCCATGTAGCTGCGGATGGCACGCTTGTTGTTTCCACCGCTTGCCAC
>JAILDK010000034.1 GCA_024689485.1 Fibrobacter sp. | reverse complement strand
CATCATGAACGAAGCAGGCGCAGAATGCGCCATGGGCGAAGCCGGCGAACTTTGGATCGGCGGAGTCGGCGTTGCCGAAGGTTATTTGAACCAGCCGGAACTCACCGCAGAACGCTTCCCTGTTTTGAATGGAGAACGTTGGTACAGAACGGGCGACAAGGCGCGCATGATGTCCGACGGCAACTCGGAATTTTTGGGACGTCTCGATACGCAGATTAAACTCGGCGGTTACCGCATCGAACTCGGCGAAATCGAAAACGTGGTCAAGAAGAGTCCGTTCGCTTCCAATGCGACCGCAGTCGTCGTAGAAACCGGAGCGAAAAAAGAAATCGTCGCCGCAGTGATTCCACAGCTTCAAAAGTCTAAAGTCCTATTTGAAAAATCTTTTGTAGAAACGAAAGACGCCGACGTGGAAGTGCGCAGAAAGAGCGTTGTCGCTTTAATTCAAAAAACAATTTCCAAAATTCCAAACTCCAATTCCGCCGTGGTGAACTTTTGGAAAGAATGGCTCTCTGCAAATGAAAACGGTTCCACCGCAGAAGTTTCTTCCCCAATTGCAAACGAAGAGAATGCAAACCTGCTCGCCGAAATCGTTTCGGGAAAACGCTCCGTGAATGAGCTTTTGGCAAAGGATCTCTTTAGCCCGGAAAAGCTCATTGCGCAAAGCGGATCTTTGAAAGATTTGATGCAAAAAGTGGCGGAAGAACTTTCGAAACGCACCGCTCCGAGAGTCGCCTTTTTGAACGCGCGTTCGGGCTTTGCCGCGGAAGCTCTTTTGAAAGAAGTCCACATTCCCGACATGAGCATCACCTTGTTCGATGAATCGAACGGAATGCTTTCCTTGGCAAAGGAACGTTTGGCATCTTACGGAGAAAAGGTCGCATACAAGGCTTTGGATACGAAATCTCCGGTCGAAGAAATCGAAGCCTTTGACGTGGTCATCAACGCGGGATTTTTCCACGTTTACGCAAATCCGCTCGAAGCGATTTCTTTTGCCTATTGCACTTTGAAGAAAGGCGGAAAGCTCTTCGCTTTGGATTTTGAAAATTTTGACCCGATCGCGATTGTAAGCTCTGCCGTTCTAGAAAACGGTTTTGAAAACACGTCCCGCGCCCGAGCGAGAACGCCACTTTTGACGGATGCGGAATGGGAAATCCTTTTTGGCGAAAGCGCTTTTGAAAAAGTCTCTCTTCAAAATGAATCTCATTTTGCACAGACCATCGTCGCAGAAAAATCTTTGAACGCTGCCGATATTTTAGGCAAGGATTTCGAAAATTACCTGCACGAAAATCTGGTCCCTTACATGATCCCTGCTCGCTCGGAAATTTTCGTTTCCTTCCCGCTCACCCCGAACGGCAAAGTGAACCGCAAACGCATCGCAGAACTGCTCAAGAAAAATGTTTCCGAAGATTCTGTCGATGACCATTACGAAGGAAAAGAATCCGAAGTCGCCGACATTTGGAAGAACCTTTTGAACCTTTCCAGAGTCGACCGCAAAGCGAACTTTTTTGAAATGGGCGGGGACAGCTTACTCGCGACCAAATTCTTGGAAATCGTCCACAACAAATTTGGCGTTGAAGTCACACTCCGTGAATTCTTTGAGAACTCGGAGCTGAACGCCCTCGCCAAAATCATCGAAGAACGCGTGGAAGCGCTCGGCGATATGGAAGAGGGCGAAATATGATCGGTATTCTCGGAGCATACGGTTCCATCGGCATTTGGGCAACCCGATTTATCCAAGATCATTTTAGCGAAAAGTTACGCCTGGGCGGAAGAAACATCGCCAAGGTCGACGCCGAAATTCGAGAGGAATTTCAGAATGCCGAATGGATGCAAGTCTGCGTTCAAGACACAAAAAGTCTCGATGCTTTTATGCGCGATTGCGACTGCATTTTGGACTGCGCAAAACTTTCGAAAGAAGAAGCGCATCAAATGGACGTTCTTGCTGAAGAAATGAACATTCCCGTGGCGCATCTCGGCATTGTCGGATATCAAAATCGACCGGCAAAGGTTCCTGTCTTTTACGGTTCCGGCAGCATTCCTGGACTTTCGGGACTGATTCCGCAGTTCGTCGCAGAAGAATTCGACCGTGTAGAAAGTTTGGACTTTTACTACGGCGGAATCGGAGCTTTTTCGTACACCGCCGCCAAAGATTACTTGGAAGGCATTTTCGAAAATTCCAACCATTCCATGGTATGCTGGGAAAACAGCAAAACGGTTCCGTTCACGCCTTCAGAGAATGACGTTTCGGAAGATTTAGGCAAATTCCTTTCGGATTTCAAAGCGTTCCCTTACTTTGACGAAGAAGCGGCTGCCGTCACAAAGCGTTTGAACTTAAACGCGGCGCGATTTGAAATGTGCGTCGGCGGAAAGCGGACTCTCGAAACCTTAAATTCGGCCCGTTTCCAGTACAAGCAGGATCCTGAAAAAACCATCGAAAGCCTTTGCTTTGCAAGCAAGCTCGACTGCTTTGGACTTGCTGAAGATACGTTTTTCCTTTGCATTTTGAGCGGAGAAAAAGACGGTTCTTTGCAAAAGAAAAAGCTGATAATTTCGGGATTTACGCCGTCGCAATTCACCGGTAAAGTCGCAGGCGCTCTCGCGCTCTGCCTTTTGAAAGAAAAAGTGCCGGGCGGCGTTCTTCTGCTGGGAGAAAGCTCCTTGGCGAAGCCGCTGATCCACTTGTTAAAAAAGAACGAACCCCGTTTGAAATACAACCTTCAAGACATGAACTTAAACGAAATAGAAGGCGAGATTTAAGATGAAAAAGAAAGTCGTCGTATGCGGAAGCACCTTTGGGCAATTTTACATCAACGCCCTGCAACAATTACTAAGCGATGATTTTGAATTGGTAGGTCTTTTCGGAAAAGGAAGCGAACGCTCGAAAAAATGCGCCGAAACCTATGGGATTCCCCTCTTCACTGAATTCGAGCAGATTCCGGAAGTGGATTTTGCCTGTGTTGTTATTAGTTCGGGAACCGTAGGCGGTATCGGTACAGAACTCGCCTGTCGATTCATGGAAAAGAAAATTCCTGTTTTGCAGGAACAGCCGATTCATCCGCGAGACCTCACGGAAACATACCGAGTCGCCAAGAAAAACGGAGTTTATTTCAAGACCTGCGACCTTTATCCAAAACTTCCTGAAGTCGCGCGTTTCATTCGTGTCGCAAAGGAACTGAACAAGCACGAAAAGCCTCTTTACATCAAAGCGGCTTTTGGTCCACAGGTTTCCTTCCCGGCGATCGACATTCTGTCATACATCCTTCCTTCTATTTACAGTTTGACCGTGGAGCACATCACCGAATGCGTCGGTCCCTTTGACATTCTCACCGGTAAACTCGGCGACACACCGATCACCATTGAATACAACAACCAGGTGAATACAGAAGACCGCGACAATCACGCTCATCTTCTGCACAACATGGCAATCGTCTATGAAACGGGCCGTTTGATTTTGGAAGACACCTTCGGACCGGTTCTTTGGAAACCGCGCATGTACGTTCCCAAATATCTGTACAATCCAGAAAAGCGGAACGAGATTCCACCCTACTTAAAAGAGCTCACCATGGAAACATTGGGCGATTACAAGGCCAAAGATTTCGTTCATGTGCTCTTTGACGACTGGAAAAAAGGCATTGCCGATAATATCGTGGAATTTTCCCAGATGATCGATCAAAAGGTGGACCTAAGACCTTACGCCCAGCGTGAACTTTTGTGTTCCCAAAAATGGTCCGAAGTCACCAATATCTTCGGTTTTGCGAAGCTCATTCACCCGGAAGGCAACGAATACATTCCGTCGGCACAGATCCACAAATACAGCGAAGAGGTTTAAAATGGCGAGCGATTTGAACATACAGAATTTGGTCAACCGTTTCGAAGCAAACGGCATTCACCTGTGGACAGAAAACGGAAAGCTCAAATACAAAGCCGCAAAAGAAGCGATGACGCCCGACGTTCTCAAAGAACTCAAGGCGAATAAAGAAGCTCTGATTCCATATTTGAGCGAAAAAAAGGATGAAGAAACCGTTTCTATCGTCATCGACAGAACGAATCGTTTTGAACCATTCCCGCTGACCGACGTGCAATCCGCTTATCTGCTCGGTCGCAGCGAAACTTTTGAATACGGAGGCGTCGCGTGCCACGTGTATTTGGAAATTCGCTACGCAGAACTGGACACAGCCAAGGTGCGTGAAATTTGGAACGCCCTTACTCGCAAATACGATATGCTGCACGCCGTCATTCACGAATCCGGCTATCAGCAGGTGATGAAAGAGGTTCCGAGTCTTGAAATTCCGGAATGGGATCTTCTAAAAAATCCAGAAAAGATGGAAGCCTTTGAAGCATTCCGCAAAGAAATGGGCTGTCGCTCTTATACCGTCGGAAAATGGCCGATGTTTGGACTGGCGGTCAGCAAAAACTCGGACGGAGCGATTCTCCATTTTTCCATTGAATTTTTGCTTGCAGACTGGACGAGCATTTGGAAGCTCATCGCCGAATTTGAAGGCGCTTACTTCGACGGCAAACCGGTTTCGGGCGAAGAAGAACTTTCCTTCCGCGATTATCTGATTGCAGAAAAAAAGATCAAGGCGAGCGCCCAATACGAAAAAGAAAAAAAGTATTGGATGGATCGCATCGCGAACCTTCCGGAAGCCCCTGAACTTCCCAAACTCCCGGCAACGGAAGCAAAAAACGCTTTTGGTCGCAAATTTTTACGTATCCCTGCAGAAGCATGGAACCGCATGAAGGCACGGGCAAAGCAATACGGTTTAACGCCGACCGTTCCGATTCTTTCAAGCTATGCCGATGTCCTTGCCAAGTGGAGCCGTAATCCGCATTTCTGCGTCAACATGACCGTTTTGAACCGTCTCCCGCTCCATGAAAAGGTGATGGAAATCGTTGGCGATTTTACCTCTTTAAGCCTGCTCGAAATCGACTGTCGCCGTAAAGAAAACTTCCTTTCGAGAACTCGCAAAATAAACGGCCAACTCTTTGCAGACTTGGACAACCGTCTTTTCAGCGGTGTGGAAGTGATGCGTGAAATTTCCCGTCAGAGTAAAAAGACGGGGCTTTCGATGCCGATCGTTTACACGAGTGCTGTGGGACTTGCCGACTCCGGAACGCCTCTCCGCGGAGACTTTGGAGGCGGAATTTCGCAGACCCCGCAGACGTTTATCGACTGCCAAGTGATGGATGGAGCCTTTGGTCTACAAGTCAACTGGGACTATCGTGAAGGCGTCTTCCCGGAAGGCGTTCTCGATGCCATGTTTGAAACTTTTGAAAAGCGTTTACAGGCTCTTGCCGCAGAAGAATGCGACTGGGAAAATGTTCAAGACATCGCAATTCCCGAAAAAGATGCCGCAGAACGTGCCGCGGCCAACAGCACTCAAAAAACTTGGAACATTCGCCTGTTACAAGAGGACTTTATTCAAAGCGTTAAACGTTCTCCAAAGAAAATTGCCATCGACGATGGAATCGTGAAGTTTTCCTTTGAAGAACTCAACGCTCGTGCCAAGGTTTTTGCCGAGAAATTAATTGCCTGCGGCGTAAAACCTCAAGACTGCGTTCCCGTACTCATGGAAAAATCTGCGTGGCAGGTGGTTTCAGTATTCGGCATTCTCTATGCGGGTGCGATTTATGTTCCGATTGCAGCAAACAAGGCCAAAGGCCGTGCAGAAAAAATTGTAAAAAGAACGGGCGCAAAAGTCGCCGTTGGAATTTCTTCTGACGAAACCATTTTGGATGGCGAGCTGACGACGATTGCTGTCGATAAACTTTCCGCCGACGCCACAGCCGTCGATGTTTCGAAATTTCCGAAGCGGACGCCCGAAGACATCGCTTACATCATTTACACGAGCGGTAGTACCGGTGAACCGAAAGGCGTCGTAATTTCTCATCAAGGCGCGATGAATACCATCGACGACATGAACGATCGTTTTGGCGTGACCGCAGACGACGCAACTCTCGGACTTTCGCAGCTGAACTTCGACCTTTCCGTGTACGATCTTTTTGGCGTTCTCGCTTGCGGCGGAACCGTCGTTTACCCGAAACCCGAAGATTACATGAACCCGGAGGTTTGGGAAACTTTGATTCACAAGTATCACATCACCGTGTGGAATACGGTTCCCGCTCTGATGAAGATGCTCTTGAATTACGTCGAAAGCAAGGCAAACGCAGAACCGCTTCCGCTGAAGGAAGTCTTCCTTTCCGGTGACTGGATTCCTGTGGACATGCCAGACCGCATCCGTAAAGCGGCTCCAGGCGTTGACGTGATCTGCCTAGGCGGTGCCACAGAAGCTTCTATCTGGTCGAACTATCACCGTTACGATCCAAATGACGGTTTGAAAATTTTGCCGTATGGACGTCCTCTCGCCAACCAGACGATGCACATTTTGGATGCAGATCTTTTAGACTGTCCTACGATGGTGCCGGGTCAAATCGCTCTCGGCGGTGATGGAGTCGCCCTCGGTTATTATTTGGATGCCGAACGGACCGCGGCGCAGTTTGTAAACCTGCCCAAAACAGGCGAACACGTTTACCTTACCGGCGACATGGGCCGCTACCTTCCGGGAGGAGAAATTGAATTCCTCGGTCGTGAAGACACCCAGGTAAAAATCCGCGGACATCGCATTGAACTCGGTGAAATTGAAAACGTGTTCAAGGAATTCCCCGCCATCAAGGAAGCAGTCGCCATCGTAAGCACAGACAAGCGTGAAATCTATTCCGCCATCGTTCCCGAAAACGCATCCAACGAAGCAATTATCAAAGCTAAGCAAAAATTCAACGAACGTGAAAAATCCGTTGAAAAGTTCATGCAGGATTGCGTTAATGAAATCGATATCAATCAAATTAAGGCGGGTTACGAAGCCGAAGAAGCAGCAAGCACCTACACCATTTTACTTGAACTTCAAAAAATGGGATTGTTCCAAAAAGACAAGCCTTACACTCTTGAAGAAATCAAAGCTCCGGTCATTGCAAAATACCATTGGCTCATCACGCAATGGCTTAGCTACTTGCAAGCAGAAAAGCTCATCGAGCAACAGGGCGATTCTTACATCTGCCACGCGGAAGCTTCGGAACAGCAAAAGGAAGCGCTTTGGAAGAAGACTGATGAAGTTTGGAATGGTGAATACATCACCAAGGATTTCCTTGAATACGTCAAATTGAACGGCGAGCACCTTGCAGAAATCGCCCAAGGAAATGTTGATCCAGGTAAATTCCTTTACCCCGAAGAAGGCGACAAGTACCGTTATGTTGACTCGCTCTACGTCAAGAACAAGATAATGGTCATCGCCTATAAGACCTTGGCAGAATATCTGAAAAAACTTTTGGACCAAGAGCCTAATCGTCCCATCCGCATTCTCGAAATTGGTGCCGGCACAGGTTCAGCAACAAGATACCTGTTGCCCACATTAAAGGGCCACAAGTTTGAATACTACTTCACCGATTACCTAAAGCATTTCTTCCCGACTGCAGCAGAGATGTTCAAGGAATATCCAGAGCTCGTTTTCAAGCAGCTCGACATGAATGAAGATTTTGTCAAGCAGGGATTGAAGCCAAATTCTTTTGATATAGTCTTTGGCGGATACGTTTTGGACAACGCTATGGATTTCAGCAAGACATTGGAACAAATTGAAAACGTTCTCGTTCCAGGCGGGCATTTCATGTTCCTCGAGTCTTACGAACTTGCAGCATGGATTACCATCACGCAGGCGCTCTTGATGGATGTTCCGTCCGATGATTTGGAACGCCAGAAACAAATTTTTGAGCAGCTCAAGATGTCTCGCGACAAGTGGGTTGCAAAACTGGAACATGGCGAAAAGAATGTAAGCCTAAGTTCTTTCCCGGCTAGCGATGAACAGCTGGACCTTTTGCACGTTCTGTTCTTTGTAAAGCAAGTCAAGACAGACAAACAAATCATTGACGAAGAAAAGCTCAAGGAACATTTGGATAAATACCTATTGCACTACATGCATCCGGGACTCATCCAAGAATTTAATGCATTGCCGCTTTCTGCCAACGGAAAAATCGACCGCAAAAATATTCTCAAGTTCTTCGAAGAAACAAAGGTAAAATCGGGAACGCTAAATATCGCGCAACTTGAAGAATCTCTTGTCAGCAGCTTGCCTATAGAAAAAGCGGCAGCGATTCTTGGTAACAACAAGGACAACCTCATCGTAGCTGTAGAACCTCGCAAAAAACAGGAATCGCAAACAAGAGCAAGCGAAGAAGCTTTTGCAAAATTCGTGAAGCAAGCCGACCAGGACTCCGCAACAAAGCAGACTGATTTCGATTGGAACAAAATCGAAACTAGCTACAGAAGCATTGAAAAAGCATCAGCAGACTCCATTCTGCTTGGACTTTTCAAGACCGGTATTCTCGTTTACGGAAAAGATTTCAGCAAAAGCGAATTTGAAAAATCATTACCTGAAAAATTCCGATTCCATGCACAGGAATGGATTAACGTTCTTTTAGAAAACGGCTACATCGCTGCAAATGAAAACGGATTCAGGATTTTGCAAGAGACCTCGACTCCGCACAACGAAGCTAAATGGCACGAAGCGATTCAAAATCTTGACAATCACATCGGCACAGAAGCTTACGTCAAATACCTCAAGGATAACGGCATTCACTTCGCCGAAATTTTGGAAGGTACAGTTGACCCCGAACAATTCGTTTACAAGAACTATATCGATAACGAAGAAAAGAGCGCTTTGCAAAATTGGGCAGATATTATTCAAGCCCAAAACAATTACAAAGTCATCAATGATTACATTGTCACTTCTCTAAAGCAAATCATGGTATCGGATTCCAAGAAAACTTGGAGAATCCTTGAACTAGGTGCTGGCACAGGCCAAATCACGCGACAGATATTCGCCTATCTCAAAGAATCCAGAATTCCGTTCATTTATAACTTCACGGACAAGTACACGCAATTTTTCCCGATGGCGGGAGAATACACAAACAAAGATCCTGCCATGATTTTCACGCAGCTGGATTTCAACGAGAATTTTGAAACTCAGGGAATTGCAGAAAATAGCGTAGACATAGTCCTGTGCGGTGGCGTGATGGCAAACTCCATCGACTTGAATCATACGCTAGAGCAAATCAAGAAAACCTTAGTTCCGGGCGGTTACCTTTTCATTGAAGAAGTCTGTTCCGATTGCGCTTCTGTATCGGTTTCTCAAGCATTGATGATGGACAAGCCGACTGACAAGATTCGCGAAAAGAACATGTTCTTGCCCAAGAAGGATTGGCTTGATTTATTGCGTCAAAAGGATAATCTTCGAAATGCAACAACACTCCCGCTGGAAGACAACAAGGCAAGAATGTTGGGCGGTTATCTCTATGTCAAACAGTTCAAGTACGATCAAGAAGACGTTTCGGAATCATCCGTAAAGTTCATCCTGAACGATATTTGTCCTGAAAAGAATACATCCATTCAAATTCTTGACAAGCTACCAACAAACACAGACGGAAGCGTTGACAAGCTTGCATTAAAACATTATGCAGACGCATTTGAAAGCTCGCAGAGCAACGAAAAATCAATAGAAAACCGACTGATTGAAATCACCGTCAAGGCGTTAAACATCGATTCCATTGGCTTGGACGACAACTTCTACGACTTTGGCGCAGACTCATTGCTCATGGCTCAGATGGCAACAACTATCCGTAACGAACTCGCTTCGGACAAGACGTTTGACGCCATCTTAAAGCAGCTGCTTGATTTCCCGACCATCACGGAAGTCGCACAGTTCCTGAAAAACGAAGTCACCGAAGAATCAGGCGACTCGGGAGAACTCATTCAGCTCCAGCGCATTGGCAAGTCGAAAAACAATTGCGCTAGAATTTTGCTCCCAACAGTTCTTTGGAACAACGAAATGTACCATGAGATCATTCCGCTCATGGAAAAGCAGGACGAAGGCGAAATTTTCACATTCAAGCTTTCAAACCCGCAACAGTTCTTTGACATCAATCCCGATGAAGTCGCAAGCGTTTTGGCAAAGACCTTTGCCGAAAAAATCATTGAAGCCCAAATTGAAAAGGTGCAGATTATCGGATACAGTTTCAGCGGTAAGATGTCTTTGGAACTTGCCGAGCGCCTTGAAAATGCAGGGATTGAAATAGCAGACTTCGTGATTGTCGAAGGCGCTCGTTTGCCATTTGAAATCAAGCAAAAGAACATGAAGGACTTTTTCTTTGCCACATTAATTGGCGTTGATCCGCAGAAGGTTGGCTTCAAATTCGAAGACATCACTTTCTTGATGAACCGCTACATCGAAGAAACAAAGAAAAAAATCATTGACGAAAGCGACTTCGAAAAAGTCATCAGCCAGTCACCCGATGCAGCCGCCATTCGGATCTTCAACGCATTATCTGCAAGCGAACGATTCCAGAAAATCAAGGAGTATTCGGGCGATTTCGGCAAGAGCATGACCGATGAAGCTTTCGCTAGAATCAAGAATACATTTGACCAAAATTTCAACGTCATGGTCAATTATAACCCGACTCCGTATTTTGGCGACTTGCGTTATTTGAAGGCAGACAACAGCAACAGTATTTTCAAGAATGATGATAAATTCATGTTCCAAAACTGGGATGACCTTTGCATTGGTGAAATAAAGTACGAACAGCTCAAGGGAGACCACTTCACCGCATTCACATCAAAAGAATACGCCATAGATCTCGCCGAAAAATTGTCTATCAGGAACATTCAGGAGAACGCCTAATGAGTTTTCAGAATGTAGCAGAACTTATTGACAGTTTCGCAAACCGAGGCGTAACGCTTTGGCTAGACGAAGGCAAGCTCAAATTCCGCGCCGCTAACGGAACTCTTTCCGCAGAAGATAAAGCGACCCTCAAAGCCCATAAAGCCGACATCATCGCCGAACTCGAAAAGAAAGATTCCGAAGACGCTGACAGTTTCCCGCTCTCGCCGATTCAAAAATCCTACCTCGTCGGACGCGATGAAACCTACGACCTCGGCGGCATCAACACGCATTACTATCTGGAACTCGAAATGACTTCCCAGATCAATGTGGAAAAGCTTTCAGAAGCGTGGAATACCGTCATTCAAAAAGACGATGCTTTGCGCCTCGTGATTTTTTCCAACGGTCGTCAAAAGGTTCTTTCCGAAGTTCCGGAATACAAGATCGAAGAGGTTACATTCGCCACTCAAAACGAACGTCTTCAAAAGCGAGAAGACTGGAATCATCACATTTATGAACTCGCCAAATGGCCGTTTTTCACCATGCGCGTTTCTCACGTCGCAGGCGAAAAAGATGTTCTCCATTTCGATTTTGACTGCATGATCATGGACGCCTGGAGCGCAAAGATTGCGATATTCCAGATGTTCAAGCTGTACCACGACGAAGAAGTCCAATGGCCCACTTATACATTCCAAGAATACTGTAAATCCGTCAAAGATTACGAAGCAAAACAGGACTATTCCGCAGCAGAAGCTTTTTGGAAAAGCAAGGCGAATGAACTCGTCTGCGAACCGAAACTGCCCTACGCAAAGCCTCTTTCTGAAATTCATCACCATCGATTTTCCCGCTTGATCGGGGCATTGGACGAAAATGAATACAAGGCTTTGCAACTCCGCGCCCGCGAATATCGCACGACCCCTGCCGCAATCATCAGCACCGCTTACCTTTCGACGCTTCTCAAATATTCAAAAGATGACGCGCTGACGATCAACTCCACCGTTTTCAACAGGCTTCCGCTTTCCAAGGAAATCAACGAAGTCGTCGGTGACTTCACAAACATCGCGTTTCTCACGCTTTCCAAAAGTTCTCCGAACTTTTTAAGCAGCCTTCAAAACGTCCAAAAAGACATGTGGCAGTTGGTACGGTATCACGCATACGACGGCACGAAAATCCTCAAGTTCAAAGAAGGCCTTCGACCGATGCGCGCCCAAATGCCGATCGTCATCACGTGCGTCCTTGACGGCGGAAAAAGTCTCGGCAACAATTCCGAAATGCGACAGATTTACGCCCTCAGCAAAACGCCCCAAGTCGTCTTGGATTACCAAGTCACGGATTTCGACGGAAGGCTGTCTGTAAACTGGGACTATGCCGTTCCCGCCTTTGAACCGGAAACTTTGCAAAAGATGTTCCAAGACAATTTGAACCTTCTCAAAGCCTTGACCACAAAGGACTGGAAGGAAGTCGTTTAATTCCCATGCTCTACGCTCTGACGGACATTTCGAAATTCACAGAGGAAGATTTGCAAAAATCTCTTCCACTGCTGAGCGAACAGCGACTGCAAAAAATACAGCGGTACCGCTTTTTCAAAGACAAGCGCCTTTCCGCTTGCGCCTTTTTGCTGCTCCGTTATGCGCTCCAAAAGGAAGCTCAAATTTTTGAAGTTCCGCAACTTGAATTTGGAAAATTCGGAAAGCCTTTTTTGAAAAATCAGGCGAAAGTCCACTTCAATCTTTCGCACACAAGCGGTGGAATTGTCTGCGGCATTTCAAGCGCAGAAATCGGCGTGGACATTGCCGATAAGGATCCGAAGAATTTGGACTGCGCCCAAAGCGCCTTGCACCCAGAAGAGCTTAAAGAAGTTCAACATTCTTCAAATCCCGCTGCGACCTTTGCCCGTTTTTGGGCACTCAAAGAAAGTTTTTTGAAGTTCACCGGCACGGGCATCGGCACAAACCTCCCAGAAATTAATTACTCCCATCACCCCGAAAATCAATTCCTCTATAGGAATCAGCAAATGCAGGTTTTTGATCAAAAGGAAACCGTCATCTGCTCCTGTTCCCATCATTTAGAAGAATTGAGATTTCTTTCCCCAAAAGATCTTCTTCAGATCTCTCAAAGGAACTGATTCATGGAAAAGCTCCCCTCCCTGAATGAACGTCTCCAAGAATACTTGGACGATTCCCAATCCAAAATTTCTTTGGTGAAAGGTGGCGTCGTTTCTCCTTTTTCCAAAGCGGAATTAAAGCTTCGCATTCTTTGCGCCCGCAAAACATTTCAAGAAGCGGGACTCAAACAGGGCGACACCGTTATTTTCCAAATCAATGCCGCCTCCAAGAAAGCCTTTGTTGCAAACTTTTTCGCTTTGGTCAGCTTGGGAATCGCTCCAGCCCTTTTGACAGCCGCCCGCAGCAAGGATCACGTTACCCGTTTAATTCGAGTCGCCAACGAAAATCCGGAAGCCGCCATTATCGCAGACCCGGAAACCTCGGAATTCATCAAGTTTTTCTGGAAGGATTGCGACGCAAAGCGTTTGATTGTCGTCCCTGAAGAAATTACAGAATATCCGAAGGATCTCCCGTCCGAAATCGAATACGCCGACGTCGATCCGAAATCGCTGGCGCTTGTACTTTACTCTTCGGGAAGTACTTCCGATCCGAAGGGCGTGATGATGACGAACGAACGTTTCCTTTTGATGCTCAAAAATCTGAACATCGGACTCAAAACGAGTTCCAAAGATATTTGGTTGCAGTGGATGCCGCTCGAACACGCCTTTGGCGTGGTAACACTCGTACTCATTCCCATGTATTACAAAACTGGAGCCGTCCACATGGACGCAGCGGAATTCATCCAGAATCCTAAATGCTGGTTTGACGCCATCAGCAAGACTCGTGCGACCAAAACTTCCGCCCCGAACTTTGCCTATCCTCTGTTGTTGAAAGCTTTGGACGGATCCGAAAATTGGGACTTGAGCTGTATCGATTTCATTTTGAACGGTGGCGAACCGGTTTCTAAAAAAATCTTCGCCGAATTTACGGAAACCATGGGAAAATTTGGCATGCACAAAGATGCCATCGTCCCGCTTTACGGTCTCACAGAAGCCTTAGGCGCTGTCACGTTCAACATGACCCATGAATATCCGGAACTCGACATCAATCAAATTTCCACCGGCATCGATTTCGACATCCAGGGACTTCGCGATAACGCAAAGGATTTGGTTTGCCAAGGACGCGCTATTCCCGAAATGCAGATTCGCATTTGTGATGACGACAACAAGCCTCTCCCCGAAAACACCGTGGGCTGCATCCAGGTCTTTAGCGATTACATCACCACGGGTTATTTGAAAAAAGATTCTTCCAGCATGTTTGTGGATGGTTGGCTCGACACTGGCGACCTCGGATTTTTGAGCAACGGCCTTTTGTACGTCGTCGGACGTAAAAAAGACATGTTCTTTATCCACGGTAAAAACATTTACCTGCGCGACATCGAACAGGTCGTCACGGCAAAATACGGATACCGCTGCGCCGCCTGCGGCGTCAACGACTCTGCGGCATCCACCAATTCCATCTACCTCTTCGTCGAAAGCAACGAACCGGAAAAAGTCGATGTCAAAAAACTCAAAGACCTCGTCTTTTCAGAAATGGGATTCGGATTAAAGGATGTGATTCCTCTCAAATCTCTTGTCGTGACAGCAACCGGTAAAGTCGCAAAACAAAAACTTTTGGCTGCTTATCAAGAAGGAAAACTCTAAGGAATTTTTATGTCTCCATTTACCAAAGAAGAAATTTTCAATTCCGTTAAAAAGATCGTTCAAAAAGAAGTCTCTTCCGAAACTTCCCTTTATGAAGTCTTCGAAGATTCCATTCAGATGTTCCGTTTCTTGAGCGAAAGCAAAGAAATTTTCGGCGTGGAACTCGGCATGCTCGATCTCGTCAAAGCTCAAACGATTGAAGATCTCGTTAAAAAGATCGGTGAAAAGTGCGGTAAAAGCGCCGAAGTCGAAAAGCGCGTTCCGCTGACACTCATGCAGCAATCCTACCGTTTGGGCCGCGAAGAGAACTTCCACGGCGCCCAAAATTCGACGCACTTCTACTTCGAAATTGAGCATGAGATGGATCTCGCCAAAGCCGAATCCTGCATGCGCAAACTCATCGAAAAGCACGAAGCGCTCCGCGCCTATGTGGACGACGAAGATTCTTGCATTCTCAGCCAAGACATCGCCAATTCTTTTGAAATCAAAAAAGAATCCCTTCCGGAAGCGGATCTTCAGGAACATCTGAATCAAATTCGCCAACGCGTTCAAACCGAAATGCGAAACATCACCCAATGGCCGCTTTTTGAAGTTCACAACTTCTCGACCGAAAAGCGAAACGTTGCAACCATCGATTTGGAACTGATGTTTGTCGACGGCATGAGCGCACAGGCTCTCGCAAGCGAATTTTTGACCCTTTATGCCGGCGAAGAACTTCCGGATTATCAATTCGAAAAGAATTCGCAATACAACGCTTGGATTAAAAATCGTCACAATCCAGAAAAACACGAATCGGACAAGGCCTTCTGGGAAAAGCGCGAAGAATCCATTCCTGCTGCACCTACACTCCCAACAACAGGCGACAAGAGCGCAGACGCCAACATTTGCAATCGCATCCAGCACAAATTCTCTGCCGAAACTTCCGCCAAAATCGAAATGGCATCCCGCAAATGCGGCGTCACTTCGAGTGTCGTCCTCTTTTATCTGTATTTGAAGACTCTCGCCCGTTTCAGCGAAAATGGAAAGTTCTCGGTGAACATCACCATGCTCAACCGTCCTTACGGCGTACCGGGCATGAATGCAATCGTCGGCGATTACACAAGCAACGTGCTCTTCGGATTTGACGAAAAGCAGTTCCTGCAAAAACCGCTGAACGAAATTCTCCAAAGCATTCGCGACCAGATGTACGAATGCATCGATCACAGCTCTTACGAAGGCGTTGAAGTCATCCGCGATTTGATCCGTCAGCGAAAAATTGACGCCGAAAATCCGATGCCAATCGTTTTCACGAGCATGCTCTTTGGAAGGCTTCCGAAACCGCAAGGCGTCCAAGTCACTTATTGTCAGTCTCAAACTTCCCAAGTGAGCATCGACAATCAGATTTGCAAAACGCACGACGGCAGCATTCTGATTTCGTGGGATTACCTCGAAAAGATCTTCCCCCAAGATATCATCGCAGAAATGTTCCGCTACTACACGGATGGCTTGAACAGCTTTGCCGCAAACGGATCCGTGAACTGCGAAGACCCCACGTTCGTTCAACAGGTGGAATCTTACAACGCGACCCAGAAAAAGTTCGAAATCGAGCATCCGATTTCCTACATCCAAAAGGCAATCCAAAAATTCGGAAGCCGCACGGCACTCCGCGACAGCGTCACGACCATGACCTACGCCGAAATGGATGATTCCATTCGCAAGGCGATGCAAGTCTTAAAGGATTCGGGCGTTTCCACCGGAGACTCCGTCGCCATTCTTTCTCAAAAGAACGTCGCCACGGTCATCACCATTCTCGCCACCATGGGAATCGGCGCCACATACATTCCGGTAGACGCCAAATGGCCCGCAGATCGCAAAGACTACATCCTTCAAAATTCTTCTTGCAAAATGCTCGCCGATCCACAAAAGATCGTGGAAACGATTTGCAGCAAACGCGCCAAATACACGCCGAACAAAAATCTTGACGCCACCGCTTACGTGATTTACACATCGGGCAGCACAGGCGTTCCCAAGGGCGTCCTCATTTCTTACGCTGCAGTCGTCAACACGCTTCTCGACATCAACGAACGTATGGGCGTAAACGAAGAGACCACCGTCCTCGGGCTTTCTTCTTACTGCTTCGACCTTTCCGTTTACGATATCTTCGGAACCCTCTTCGCTGGTGCCACTCTCGACATCGCCAAAGACATTCGTGAAACCGAAGAAATCAAGGCTTTCGTCGATAGCGGAAAGAACCTCTTCTGGAATTCCGTCCCTGCAGGCATGGAACTTTTCATCGACAGCCTGGACGAAGACTATGTAAATCCGGAACTGAAAAACGTTCTGCTTTCCGGTGACTGGATTTCCGTTTCGCTCCCGGAACGCATCCGTAAGCACTTCCCGAACGCAAAGGTTTACAGCTTAGGCGGTGCCACGGAAGCTTCGATCTGGTCCATTTACTTCCCCATCGAAAAGGTCGATCCCAAGTGGCAGAGCATTCCTTATGGTTACCCGCTTGCAAACCAGACGATTTACGTTCTGAACGATCGCATGGAAATTTGCCCGCCGGAAGTCAAGGGTGAAATTTGCATCGGTGGCGTTGGCGTCGCCCAAGGTTACGCAAATAGCGAAGAAAAAACAAAAGCCGCCTTCATCGACCATCCGAAACTCGGACGCATTTATAAAACCGGCGACTACGGCAGATTCTCTTCCGAAGGCTACGTCGTATTCCTCGGTCGTAAAGATTCCCAGGTGAAAATCGGCGGTTACCGCATTGAACTCGGCGAAATCGAGCAGCGCGTCAACGCAATCGACGCCATCGACACCGCCGTCGTCCTCCTCGACGAAAACAAGAAAATCGTCGCCTTCTACACCGGCAAGGAGCTTTCCAAAGAAACGTTCAAGAGCGAACTTTCCAAGTTCCTCCCCGCGTACATGATTCCGCATCGCTATGTGCATCTCGACACGATCCCGCTTTCTTCCAACGGAAAGCTCGACCGCAAAGCACTTGCCGCAAGCGAAGCTTTCAAGTCGGAACAAGAATCTAAGCCGTCCCAGCCGACCGTCGCCACCGAAACGCAAAACGCGATTTTCCAGATTTGGAAGACCGTTTTGAACGCAGAAGAAATCGACCCATCGCAGGACTTCTTTGAACTCGGCGGCGACTCGATCAAGGCTCAGCGCATCGCACAGCAAATCGAAAAGAAGTTCGGCATTCGCGTCCCGTTCGTCTCCATTTTGAACGCCAAAAGCGCCAAGGAATTCGCCGAATCCATCGAAGACAAGCTCTGCCAAAACACGGAAAGCGAAAATCCGATTACTGCCACCACAGCGACCGAATCCGCACAAGGCAAGGAATTTCCGCTCACCGGCGTTCAGCTCGCTTATTTGAACGGTCGAAATGAACATTTCGAACTCGGTAAGTACAATGCCCACTATTACTTCGAAATCGATTCCGAATATACCGTACAGGACATCGAAAATGCGGTGAACAAAGTCGTCAAAAAGCATGACGCCTTCCGCGCCATCTTCCTTCCAAACGGCATGCAAAAAGTGCTCACCGAAGTCCCGGAATATAAAGTAGAAGTCAAAACCTGCAAGCCGGAAGAACTCGAAAGCGAAGTGTTGAAAGTGAGAAACGAACTTTCCCACCAGATCTATCAGCACGATCAGTGGCCGCTCTTTACCTTCAAGGCAATCGAAAGTGGCGCCGCAACCCGCGTCGTCTTCGTCAGCTTTGACCTCATGGTTTGCGACGGCGACAGCATGCAGATTTTCTTCTCCGACCTCGGAAAAATTCTGCGCCACGAAAACTTTGAAGAGCGCATCGGCTACTCTTACGAACGTTACCTTCGCGACCTTTCCAAGTCTAAAGATGAAAAACGTTACGAAGAAGATAAAGCTTACTGGATGGAACGCATCCCGACCTTCCCAGAATATCCGCACGTACCGCTTGCGCAAAAGGTTTCGGACTGCACCGAATACACCATGACCCGCAAACAGGCCGTTATTGCAAAACGCACCTGGGCACGTTTCAAGGAAGTCGCCAAAGCTCACCGCGTATCGCCTTCGGCTCTTCTCTGCACCATCTACGCAAAGGTTCTCGCCCGCTGGAGCAACCAGCCGAACATGATGCTCAACCTCACAGCCTTCGAAAGAAAGCCTTTCCACAAAGACGTGGAAAAGATCATCGGTGACTTCACCAAACTTTTGCCGCTTGAACTTTCCATGAAAAATCCGGATCTTTGGGAATCTGCGATCGACGTTCAAAGCCGCATCATGGACGGTCTTGAACATCTTTCGTTTGATGGCACCGAAATCATGCGCGAACTTTCCAAGTCCCGCGGACTCATCGGCAAGGCGATTCTCCCGGTTGTCTTCACATGCGTCCTTTTCGACGCCCAGGAAAATTACTACGAGCTTCTCGGCAAGCTGCGTCATTCCATTTCACAGACACCGCAGGTCTTCATTGACAATCAGATTGCAGAAATGGGTCAAAAGCTCTACATCTCTTGGGATGTCGTCAAAGAACTTTTTGAGCCGAGCGTCATCGATCAGATTTTTGCCGACTTCGTGGAAAACATCCGCTACATCGCTATCGGCGAAGAAAATCTCTTCTTCCCAGAAATTGAATCCTGTTGGAGCCGTTACAATCCAAAGGTGGATTCTGCACCGGCAAAAACGCTGCATGGGCTTGTTGCCGAAGCGATGCCCAAATTCCAAGACCGTATCGCGGTCGTCGGCAAGGAAAAATCCTTGACTTATGCAGAACTCGATGTTCTGTCGAATCGCATTGCGAACTTCCTCCGTCAAAAGGGAGTTCTCCGTGGAAACCGCGTCGCCGTTCTCGGTGAACGCTCCGCAGAAACCATCGCAAGCATTCTCGGCATTCTCAAGGCAGGCGCCGTCTACGTTCCCATCGACGTTTCTTATCCAAAGGAACGCGTGGACTTTATTATGCAAGACGGCGACTGCAAATTCCTTTTGAAAAAAGAATTCCTCGCCGCCGAAAACATCGAAAGCTATAGCGACAAGGCGCTCCCGCTCATCAACACGCCGGAAGATGAAGCCTATATCATCTACACCTCCGGAAGTACAGGCGCCCCGAAGGGCGTGATCATGGCTCACGGCGCCACCGCGAACACGATCATCGACGTCAACGAACGTTTGCAGCTGAACGAAAACGATGCTCTCATCGGAATTTCTTCCATTTGCTTCGACCTTTCCGTTTACGATATCTTCGGATCGCTTTCAAGCGGTGCAAAGCTTGCCCTCGTGAGCGATGCCCGTGACATGAGCGAAGTCTGCAAGATTCTCGTGCAAGAAAAGGTCACCGTTTGGAACTCCGTCCCGGTCCTTTTCGCCATGGCGATGAAGCACCGCATTTCCACGTCAGCAACGGAAGTCCTTTCGCTCCGCAAGGTTCTGCTTTCGGGCGACCGCATTCCGCTTGACATTTGCGAGACTTCCAAAAATGCGGGTTGCACAGCAGACCTCATTAGCCTCGGCGGTGCAACCGAAGCCGCCATCTGGTCGATTATCTACCCGTTCAGCGAAGTCCGCAAAGAATGGGACTGCATCCCGTACGGCTATCCGATGAAGAACCAAACATTCTACGTCCTTGACGCCGAATTGAACCTTTGCCCGCCAGAAGTTCAGGGTGACCTTTACATCGGCGGCGTAGGCCTCGCCAACGGCTACAACAACGACGCCGAAAAAACAAGCAAGGCATTCCTCAAGCATCCGCAACTCGGCCGTATCTACAAAACGGGCGACCTCGGCAAGCTCAAAACGGAAGGCTTCATCGAATTCCTCGGACGTTCCGATACGCAGATCAAGCTCAACGGATTCCGCATCGAGCTCGGCGAAATCGAAGCCGCCTTGATGCACACGGGACTCGTTAAAAACGCCGTCGCCGCGCTCAAGGAAGTTCCGGGCAGCGGAAAGCAGATCATCGCCTACGTCCTTGGCGCAAACCTCGAAAACGCCGAAAACGTTCTCAAGGCGGAGATTTCGAAAAAGCTCACCGGCTACATGATACCGGCCCGCATCCTCGCCCTGGACACTTTCCCGCTTTCTGCAAACGGCAAGGTAGATAAGAAACAGCTTCCGCTCCCCGAAGCTGTTTCCGCCACCACCGAAACCGTTACCGCAAACGAGGAAATGTCAAGCGACGAAGCCGCGGTGCTGAACATCTGGAAAAAGGTTTTCGAAAACCCGAACATCACCCTGGACGATGATTTCTACTCCCTCGGAGGCGATTCCATCGTGCTCATGAAAATCGTCGACAGCCTCGCCGTCGAACTGCAAAAGACGGCAAGCATCGATCAGGTTCTCCAGGCGCAGAACATTCGAGAATTCGTAACCCTCATCGGATAAGAACTCCTAAGCAAACAGAAAGCGTCGGGCGAAAGCCCGGCGCTTTTTTATATTCCCCACTGTGAAAAATCTCGGATACAGCTTTCTTTTAATTCTCGCCGCCTTCATTTGGGGTTCCACCTTTGTCGCCCAGGTCGAAGGAAATGATGCGGGGCCATTCGTATT
>JAILDK010000030.1 GCA_024689485.1 Fibrobacter sp. | reverse complement strand
GATACGACCTTGAGCGGCGTGAACTTTACCCTTTCCAAAGGCAGCGTCGGTTCGGAACTTAAGTCGAACTGGTACAAGGCCGGTGTGCAATCCCCCTATTATGCAAAGCTCGTCGGTGACGGTGTGCTTGTGAACGAGGGAAGTTCGGGCGGTGAAATTTCCCTCACGATTTCGGGGCTTTCGGCAGGAACGCATACGCTCCTCGCTTATTTGAACCATGTGGACGATTTAAGTTCCACGACTTACAGCGCAATCGATGTTTATGTGAACGGAACAAAGCAGACCTCTGTGACGCCGACGATGCGCGCCCTTTCGACTTCGGAATCGGCGTATGCGTTTGTGAGCTTTGACGTCAGCGGAACGAGTGCGAGTACGGTGGTGAAATTCACCCCGGCATCGAGCGGTAGCTATCGCAACGTGACTCTCAACGGTTTTGAATTGAATGTGGAAAATTCCGCGATGATGGCGCAGAATCCGAGCCCTGCGGACTTGGACGATCACGCCGTTACAGATCTCGGAAAGGTTTCTTTTAGCTGGACGGCGGCGAGTGGCGCTGTCAAACATCAGTTTTACCTGGGCACGGATTCTTTGACGGTTTTGAACGCCACGACTTCGACGGAAGAGGTTTACAAGGGCGAACTTTCGACGACCTCTTACACAATGTCAAACGTGTACGCCTTGAATTCTTATTTCTGGCGTGTAGATGAAGTCTTTTCGGATGGATCGGTCGGCAAGGGAAACGTTTGGAAGTTCCGCATCGGACGCCTTGCCTTTGAAGGTGCCGAAGGTTACGGCCGCACGGCGGTCGGTGGCCGCGGCGGTAAAGTCGTTTACGTGACGAACCTGAACGATTCGGGCGAAGGCTCTTTCCGCGAAGCGTGTACAGCGGATATCGGCCCGCGTACGATTGTGTTTAAGGTCGCCGGTGTGATTCAACTCGAATCCCGTTTGATTTGCAATCAGGACTTTATGACGATTGCAGGGCAGACCGCTCCGGGCAAGGGCATTACCATTCGGAGTGCTCCGGTGGGCTTTACCGGTAAGGAAACGATTGTGCGCTTTATGCGTTTGCGCCTGGGCTACGGAACGACCTATGATGGCATGGGACTTACCGGTAGCGATCACAACATCATGGACCATTCTTCGATCAGCTGGACGATCGACGAAGCGTTCTCGAGCCGCGGCGGTAAAAACTTGACCTTGCAACGCACGCTCATTTCCGAAGCGTTGAACATTGCGGACCATCAGAATTATGCGGCCGGAACGGGCCACGGATATGCGGCAACGATCGGCGGCGACATCGGATCTTTCCACCACAATCTTTTGGCGCATAATGCGGGCCGCAACTGGAGCATGGGCGGCGGCCTCGACGGTAACGGCTATTATGCTGGCCGCCTCGACATTTTTAACAACGTCGTTTACAACTGGTACAGCCGCGTCACGGACGGCGGCGCGCACGAGGTGAACTTTGTCGGCAACTATTACAAGCGTGGCGCCGCCTCTCTCACTTCGATCGATTACGTTTTGAGTGCGGACTTGGAAGGTACCGGACTCGGAACGCAGTCCTATTATTTCCACAATAACATTTTGCAGCACACCGACGGTTCTTATGTTTGCAACGGAAACAACGACAACTGCGGACGCCGTTATACGACAAGCGGCGGCCAAACCGTGGACTGGACGGTTTTCCAAAGCGCTCCCTTCTTTGAATCCAATGCGACAGTCCAAACAGCTTCTGCCGCGTACAAGGATGTTCTTTCGGACGTGGGCCAGAACATGCCTGTTCTCGACGATCACGATACGCGCGTGATCGATGAAGTGAAAAATGGCACTTACACATACACAGGCTCCGTGGGAAATCTGCCGGGCATTCCGGACCGCGAATCGGACGTGGGAGGCTTTGAATCGTATCCTTCGACGAGCTGGGCAGATGATTACGACAGCGATCTCGACGGTCTTCCGGACTGGTGGGAAAACATGTACGGCTTCGATCCGAATTCGCCGAGCGGAGACTTTAGCGATGCGAACAAGGATCGCCAGGGAGACGGCTGGACGGAACTCGAAAGATTCCTCGACTGGATGGCAATACCGCATTACCTCTTTGAAACTGGCGAAACGATGGAAATTGACCTTGCGCAGTTTACCAAGGGTTATGATGGTGGCACGTACAAGTTCTCCAATATTCCAAGCGGTGTCACGGCAACCATGAACGGTTCCAAGATGACCGTTTCGCTTTCGAGCACTTTTGCGGGCGTCGGTTATATCACCTTTGTTCTCGTGGATAGTGACGGAGATACGTTCACCCGTTCGATTGGCGTTTCGCAGGGCCTTGCCGTTGCAAGTTCTGAATCTTCGGGAGATGATTCTAGCGATTCGGATGATGACGATTTGACCGCCTTGCCTTCGACGGATGCGTTTTCTCTTGGAAAGATTCAGATGCACACCTGGAATCACACGGTGCAGTTTGAGAACCTTCCGGAACGCGTACAGTTTACGGTCACCGACGTGAGCGGTAAACATCTGATGAACCGCAAAACGGTCTTCCCGGTGAACGGAACAGCGACTGTGAACTTGCAGAATTTTGGCGCGGGCATCTACGTCATTCACGTGCGCGGCAATGGTTTGAATCAAACCTTTAAGGTGCGCCGCTAACCTCAAAAGCATACACAACCCCAAACAAAAAAGGTCCCGTGCTTCGGCGCGGGACTTTTTCTTTTCAAAATGGAAATGTTACTTCATCTTCGTCAGGTATGCAGGCGTTGAACCGTGCTTGATGATGCAATTCAGAATGCGGGAAATGTCCCAGTCATCCTTGCGAATGCGGCGACGGAGAAGGGCGACGAAAACTTCCATGAGCATTTCGCAGTCGTAAACGGCGCGGTGCATTTCGTCGTTGTTGATCGCGAGCTTGATCTGGCCCTTGATGCGCTGGAACATATGGGCGAGATCGCCGAGCTTGTGGCTTTTGAGTTCCGGCAAAATCGAACGGGCGACGCGCAGACTATCAACAATCGGATTGCCCGGCAAAAGCTGCGGATGCTTGGTGTAGGCGACGTGCAAAAAGCCCGCGTCGAAGTCGGCGTTGTGCGCCACGAGAATGGCGGACTGGCCGCAGAAAACGGTGAACTTTTTCAGGGCTGTATTGATGTCCGGAGCGTTTTCCACCATTTCGTTTGTAATGTGGTTCACGCGGGTCGCTTCGTCCGGAATCATCATGGGCGGCTTGACCAAGGTCTGGAATTCGGCGAGCTTTTTCGGGCGAATCACGCCGTTGTCATCGTAAACGGTGAACTTGACCGCACCGATTTCCACGATTTCGTCTTTGTTGGAAAAAAGGCCCGTTGTTTCCAAGTCGAATGCGACGAAGGTAGAATAGATCATTCAATACTCCCAATCAAAATCAAATACATCTTAAAGATAGCTTAATGAAATTGTCAATTTTGACAAGGGGAGGGGAATCTTTGCCTTGTCCCAACTGCGGAGCGAAAAATGCGCCCCATAGCGGACTTCAAGTTTGTAAATCGGAACGTTCGCCCGGTCTGCAAGCCAGCGCGTACCGGGCTTTTCTTGCAGGGCGGGGCCTTTAGGACCGTCGAGCGCCATGGCGCAGGAATTTCCCTTTTTTAACAGCCGTAGAACCTCGCGAATTTCGAGCGTTTTTTCGGAACTGGAGCCGCGAACGACCTTGTACCCGAGGTCAAGAGCGATTTTTGCAAGAATTTCCCCATCGGAACTCGGCGAAATAAAGGCGACAAGACCGGACTTTTTGAAGGCGGCGGTCGCCGCAAACAGGTCCTGGTGCCACAGCGCCAGAATTCCCGGATTCGACATGTCCACAGAATTTCCCCAATTAATCCTCAAAGATCGGAGCCAAAGCTCGGTAAATTTGCAAAAAAGGCGTCTTTTTAGAGGGAGTCTGCGCATCATCACCTTGGAAAATAAAAAAATATTTCCTATAATTGCAGTCACATGGCGACGTACCCAAGTTGGTAAGGGGCGAGTCTGCAAAACTCTTATTCCCCGGTTCGAGTCCGGGCGTTGCCTCTTAAAAAGACGGATGTTTTTTCATCCGCCTTTTTTTGTTTGAAGATATATTGAATGTATAAGGGGTTGTCGCAGGGGAGCCGAGTATTCCAGCTTGGAATGCGGGGCGTATCTTTTCTTAAAATGGATATACATTGGAACTATGAAGCAATTTCAATTTGAATATACCAGTATCGGGAAGCTGAAAAGAGAATTGGACAAGATCAACCAGTGGCGTCGATCCAAGGTGACCTCTTGTGTCCTGTTCGAATTTTATGCGGAAGACATTGAACGCTCGCAGATTGAACTTGCTTGCGAGATCATCGATCAGGAAGTTCCGGATGCGCTGTACATGGGCTGCTCCACGAACGGTAACATTATCGAAGGCGGACTTTCTTCGTCGCCGATCGGAGTCGTTTGTACAATCTTTGAATTTCCGTCGACCCAGGCAAAACTCTTGCACTATGTCTTGACGGAGGACAGCGCTCTGGATGTCGTGGCGGATTTTAAGAAGCAGCTTGTCAAGTATCCGTGGGTGAAGGCTGTTTCGATGCTTGTCACGATCCGCGGAATGTCGATGACGCCGTTCTGCGATGCGTTCACCGATATCGATCCGGATATCAAGATCTTTGGTGGCGGCGCTTTTAACCCGGACTTGAACAATGATGAAGCCTGCGTGTTCAGTAAGGTGCGCGGCTATACAGAAAAAGGGGTGGTCTTCTTGTTGCTCGGAGGCGAAGACCTGAATGTGATGTCGACGTTCATCACGGGTTGGAAACCTTTGGGCCGTGAATTCAAGGTGACGAAGGCGGACGGCTGCATTCTGCAGGAACTCGACGGTCGCCCGGCTTATGATGCCTATTACAAGTATTTGAACATTCCGAATAACGAACACTTCTTTAACAATACACTTGAATTCCCATTCTTTTACAGGCATCACGGCATCGATATTCTGCGTGCGCCGATCGCGAGCAATGAAGACGGTTCCCTCACGATGACTTCGGATATTGAAAAGAATGTGAGCGCCCGAATCGCTTACGGTGATCCGTGGACGATTTTGGAAAGTATCCAGAAGGACGGAAAAAAGATCGCGGAATTCCAGCCAGAACAGATCAAGATCTTTTCTTGCGCCGCACGTCGCACGTACTGGGGCGACGACGAAATCAGTAAGGAAACTTTCCCGTTCCAGAGTATCGCTTCGTCTTCGGGCTTTTACACTTCGGGCGAATTCCTCAAGACCGACGGCTACTTGAACCAGCACAACGTGACTCTTGTCGTCGCCGCTTTGCGTGAAGGTCCTAAGGATTCGAACGTGCATTTTGAAATGCAGAACGAACAGTTCGCCGGAAAGGTTTCGATGATCAACCGCCTTGCGACCTTTATCGACGCCGCAACGATGGAACTCGAAGAAGCGAACAAGAAACTCGCCGAAATGGCTATTTCCGACAGCTTGACTAAACTGTTGAACCGTGGAGAAATCCAGCGCCGCATCAAGGAAAGCCTGGATTCGTTCAAGGAAAACGGCGGGGTCTTCTCTCTCGTGATGTTCGATATTGACTTCTTTAAGCAGGTGAACGATACCTGCGGGCATAAGGAAGGCGATACGGTTATCTTAAAACTCACGGAGATTGCAAAGCGGGCTGTGGAAAACCACGCTCCGGAAGGGAGTGTCGGCCGTTGGGGCGGTGAAGAATTTATGATCCTCTTGCCGGGAATTCAGGCGGAACGTGCGAGACTTTTGGCTGAAGTGATCCGCACCTCTTTTGCCGCGGTGGACTTCCCGGCCGCACATCATAAAACCATCAGTCTCGGCGTGACTGAAGTGCGCAAAAACGATTCTGCGGACTCCGTCGTTGTTCGTGTGGATGGTGCGCTTTACGAGGCAAAGGATAAAGGCCGTAATCAAATCGTAACGAGGTAATCGGCCTTCGGGTGTGTCTATGGATAGAAAAGAAAAACTGGATTCCATGTTTGACGCCTTTTCCATTGTAAGTGGTGGAAGCTACGTCTATGTGTGCGATATGAAGCAAGATCTTTCGCGGTGGTCTAAGTCTGCCGTAGATTATTTTGGCTTGCCGTCGGAATACATGGAAAATGCGCAGAGCATTTGGAACGAACATTTGCATCCGACGGATCGTGAATATTTTAACGAGAGCATTGATTCCATTTTTGCTGGCTCTGATAGCAATCACACGCTGGAATATCGCGCCAAGCGCTTAGACGGTGAATATGTGGTCTGCGTTTGCCAGGGTGTTGTCATCAAAGGCGATGACGGCAAACCGGAATATTTTTGCGGTTCGATCAAGAATCACGACAGCGTCAATTATACAGACGATGTCACGAACCTGCGCAGCCTTTACGGCTTTTTGGATGATTTGAAGGCAGCGTTCTGGAAAAATCAGGAACTTGATATTTTGATGATCGGCGTCGAGGAATTTTCCCGCACGAACGATATTTTCGGTTATACCTTTGGAAACCGCGCCCTGAGAAAGCTCGGCTCGCTGTTGCTTTCGGAATACCGTTGCGAAGGCAAGGTTTACCGTATGGACGGCACCAAGTTTGCCGTGATGGCGTCCCATTCTTCCATTCAGCGTCTGGCTGAAATCTACGCGGATTTGCAGGAAAGTTGCGCCAAGGATTTCTACGTGGGATCGGACCGTTTGACGCTTTCGCTTTGTGCGGGCGCGTTGCACTTGGACCGTTTTTCGGTGAGCCCGGATACGGTGTATTCGTGCCTCAAGTTTGCCCTTCACGAATCTAAGGTAAGCCATCACGGGGAACTTTTTGAATTCCAGGAAGTGCTGAGCGATGAAAGCCGTAACAGCCTCACGCGTTTGAATGTAATCCGCAACAGCATTGTGGATGAATGCACGGGCTTTGAACTTTTTTACCAGCCCGTCGTGGATGCGCAAACCGAAGAAATCCGTGGCGCGGAAGCGCTGATCCGTTGGAGAAACAAGGACTACGGTCTTGTGCCTCCGTTCTTGTTTGTGCCGATTTTGGAACAGGATAGCCTTTTCCCGGAACTCGGAAAATGGATTCTGCGCGAAGCGATGATCTGCGGAAACCGGATCCGTGCCAAGTATCCGGACTTTGTGATGAACGTGAACCTTTCGTATGCGCAGCTGGAAAGAACGGACTTCGTCGATGTGGTTTTGGATCTTTTGAAGGCGACGCGGTTCCCGGCGAAGAATCTTTGCCTGGAACTGACGGAACGTTGCCGCTTGCTCGATGTGAAACTGCTGCAGAATATTTTTGTGCGCCTTCGCGAAGAAGGTGTTCGAATCGCTTTGGACGATTTCGGCACGGGATTTTCTTCGCTCGGCGTTTTGCGCAAGCTCCCGATTGACTGTGTGAAAATCGACCGCGATTACGTGCTGAACATTCAGTCGAATCCGGAAGATCAGAACACGGTGAAGTTCATTGCGCAGCTCGCGGAAGCTTTTAAGGCTGAGCTCTGCGTGGAAGGCGTGGAAACCGTAGAAATGCGCGACATGCTCCGCAAATTTAACGTGACGACATTCCAGGGCTTTTACTACTCGCGGCCGGTGCCGATCGACGAGTTCTGCGAAAAGTATAATTGCTAAGAATCAACAAAAAATCCCGCTGCATGACAGCGGGATTTTTTTAAGCTTCGTTTTGCGAAGAAAGGCTTCGATTAATATCTCTTGCCCTTGGTGGCGTCGAGGAAGACCTTCACCGTCTTTTCGCCTTCGACCTTCACAAGCTGTTCAGCGGCACGACCGTTGTTGCATTCTGCACGGATCATGTGGTCGCCTGCGTCGAGGTTGTTCACGGTGAGAGCTGCGCCATCGGTACGGTCAGCGTTATCGCCGTCGACGTAGATGTAGCACTTACCCGGCTTTGTGGTAACTTCGATGTGGCCCTTCGGGATCACGGTGCCGAAGTTGAATTCGTTCTTCTTGTTCGGCCAAATGTTCACGCGCTTGTTCACGAGTTCGTAACCCTGGTCCACCACGATCAAGGTGTAACGACCGGACTGGACGTCGCGATTTTCAATCGGGCTCTTGCCGAGAAGTTCGCCGCCGAGATAGACTTCGCTATTGGACGGTTCGGTAAGGATGGTGACCTTAGCCGGCTGTCCACGAGGAGGAGGTTCTTCGGCCATGGCGACGACTGCGCAGAACGAGAGCGTTACAGCGCTGAAAGCAAAAAGTTTCGAGAGAAATTTCATTTGTAACTCCTTCTAAATCGTCTTCTAAGATATAAAGAAAATGGCCCTTGGCGGGGCTTGGAATGTAAAAAATGCCCTTATAAATTGTACTTTTGCTTGTAAATGAAAGAACTTTATCAAAAATTGCGCACTTTTACCGGTAAGAGCTATGGCCTGTACAAAAGCTTGACCGGAAAAACTTGGAACTTTGGCGACTTCGACATGGAATTTGTCCATGTGCAGGGAGACCCGTACGCTCCGGCGTCGCGCCTCAAGTTCAAGGCTCCGATTGAAATCCTCGGCATTCCGGCGGAATGGGGAAACTCTCCCGTGAAACGCTTGGCCCTTGCCGATTACCTGCTGCGCAAGCTTAGTGCGGAAGTCGAAAGCCGTTCTGAAGAAGAAAAGTTCCCGATTCACGTTCTGGTGCCGGGCGAAGAAGTGCTGGTGCGAAACGCGCTTTGGGTGGGCGGTCCTTCGGAAAACGGCGGCAAGGCGGTTGTCGAGGTAATGCTCTCGGTGGAGCTCCCGGGCGACAAGCGCATTATCGATGTGCCTGCGGCTGCGGACCTTTTGACGGCGACGATTCCCGACCTTTTGATGACGCTCTATTTGAATTCCGATGCGGAACGCGCCGAAGCTTTGAAGTGCATCGAATCTTTGGAAGTCCGCGAAGCGCTCCTTGCCGCTGTGCAAGAAAAAGGCTTTGTCGCCTTCGTTCCGAACGGGGCGATTTTACCGCGCGAATCCGGAACGAGCGACCTTCCGAAAAAAGAGGCGGTTCCGTTTGAATCTCCGAAGGAACTGCTCCAAACCTTTGAAGTCTGCGGCAAAAAGATTTCGGGCATGGCGATTCCCCGTGGCATTACGATTATCGCGGGCGGCGCTTATCACGGAAAGTCGACGCTTCTTTCGGCGCTAGAAAGTTCTGTGGTCCCGCACGTTCTGGGCGATGGTCGAGAATGGATTGTGACGGACCCTTCCGCGATGCGCATTGCTGCGGAACCGGGCCGCATTGTAAAAGGAACGCGCATTGCGCCGTTTGTGCGCGAACTGCCTTTTGGCGTTTCCACGGAAAAGTTTGAAACGCGTTCCGCTTCCGGTTCGACAAGTGAAGCGGCGAATGTAATGGAAGCGCTTGAATTCGGCTCGAAGACGCTCTACATCGACGAAGATGCTTCGGCGGTGAACTTCCTCATTCGCGATGCGCGCATGCGCTCTCTCGTCGGCGAAAAGGATGAGCCTTTGATTCCGCTTTCGGACCGTGCCGAGGAATTGAAAAAGCTCGGGGTGAACATTGTGCTTGTCGTCGGCGCCTGTGGCGATTATCTGAAGGTTGCAGATACGGTGCTCGTGATGAAGAATTACGAACCGGTTGATGAGACGGCAAAGGCGAAGGAAATCGCCGCGGCTTCTGCCGTGCAGGCTCCGCTCGAAAAACTTCCTTCTTTTGGAGATCTCAAGTGCAGACCTTTCCCGGCGCTCTCGGAAGATCTTGTCGGCGGCGTGAAAACGCGTACCGCCCAGGAGCGCCAGGTGAAGATTCGCCTGCGCGGAACGGAACTCACGATTGGCTACATCACCGCGGACTTGCGAGCGCTCTTCCCGACCGCTCGCACGGCTGAGCTCAGCGGACTTGGACTCTTTTTGCTCAACATGCTGCAGAACGTAGAAGGGCTTCCGACGAATGAAGCCATTCACAAACTGTATGTGCAAATTCAGAACGTGGGCTTCCGCCGACTTCCGCAGGGATTTTCTAAGGATTCGGAACTGCCTCGTGAACAGGAAATCGCGGCGGCACTGCTCCGTTTCGAAAATCCGCCGAAACCGTAACGCTTTGTAAGCAAATTAAAAATTTTGAGAACATTTGAACGGCAGCGGTCGTGTTGCAAACTTTGTAAATTTTTGTTTGCAATGTGTTGAAAATTGCGGAAATTAAAGGGTTTTATGCTCCGATGCGTTTTGTGTTGGGAAAATCTGTTGCGTTTTTCTCAAAAGGGCTGTAGATTTACTCCTAGAAATTTTGAGAACATTCTCAAAAACAAAGGGAAAAGGGTGTACCTATGAGAACAAAACAGGCAATCTTTGCATCGGCGCTTCTTGCAACGGGCGCTTTCGCTGTCACCGCTCCGGATCTTCCGATGACGGGATGGGCAACTCAAAACGGAGGCACCACGGGTGGCGCGGGCAAAACCACGGTCACCGTGAGCAACGTGAGCGATCTGCGCAAGTATGCAGAAGCGGGCGGCTACACGATCTATGTGAAGCCGGGAACTTACACCGTTGCATCCAAGGATGCAATCGAAGTGGGTTCGAACGTCACGATCTACGGTTATCAGGGAGCAATCCTTGCACAGACCTATACCGGTACGACGAATGAAGACAATACTGTTTTGAATATCAAGGGCGATAACGTCATCATCCGAAACATCGTGGTGAAGGGTGCTGGCGCTGTCGATAAGGACGCTGGTGACTGCATGCACGTTCAAGGGGGAACCCGTGTTTGGATTGACCACGTCGAAGTCTATGACGGTGAAGACGGAAACCTGGACGTGATCAACGGTGCGAACTATGTGACCATTTCTTGGAGTAAGTTCCATTACACCAGTGCTTCTACCGAACACCAGTTCAGCAACCTGATTGGAAACAGCGATAGCAAAACGACTGACTCCGGAAAGCTTAAAACCACGTTGCATCACAACTGGTGGGCAGACGGTGTCAAGGAACGTATGCCGCGCGTGCGTTTTGGTCAGGTGCATGTGGCGAACAACCTTTTTGATAGTGACGATGCGAGCCATTGCGTGCGTGCGGCTTACATGGCCGACTTGCGCGTGGAAGGCAACGTGTTCATCGGTGTAAAGAAGCCGATCGATCTTTACGATGGCGACTATACCGCAGTTTATTCGAACGGCAACTACACGGAAAGCACGAGCGGAAATTCCGGTAGCGGTACGAATTCGAGTGCCTTTACGCCGACGTATTCGATGAGCATTACCGATGTGAGTACTCAGGCGAAGGCTTACGCTCTCCGCGATTCCATTCAGCTTTATGCAGGTGCAACCCTTCCGGATCCGGGCACTTCTACGGGTTCTTCTTCTAGCACGACGGTTTCTTCGAGCTCTGTTGCGTCTTCGAGTTCCGCAGCCTCTTCTTCTTCGGTCAAGAGTTCCTCTTCGACGGCGACTTCTTCGAGTTCTGCGGCAGTGAGTGGTACGGCAACCTTGGCAAAGCACGGTTCGGGTTCTGCCACGCAGACGGTCGCCCAGGGTGAAGCGATTGTGAGCTTCTACTACACGATTGAAAATGCGACGGGTGCAACGGTGACGGGCCTTCCGGATGGTGTGACGGGTACGCTCGACGGTTTGAACTTCACAATTTCGGGTACGGTTTCTGCGACGGCAGCTGTGGGAGCCTACAAGTTTACGGTAACGACGACCGGTGCGACGTCGAACGCTTCGAAGTCGGGAACGATTACGGTGACGGCGGCAAGCTCCACGGCTTCTTCGAGTTCTGCCGT
>JAILDK010000012.1 GCA_024689485.1 Fibrobacter sp. | reverse complement strand
GAATCATACCGACAATATAGATAAATTACTGCCTAGCCACACCCCGCATATATGCCTATATTTAAATCACTCAAAGAAGGATATTACAATGCTTAATTTAATAAGGGCTGTTAGCCGCTTTTTATCGACATACACATCGCTTTTCGTCATCGCATGCGCAGTCATCGCATTTTTCATTCCTACGCTCTTTGGCTGGGTTCACGGCAACACAAGCTCGATTATTCTCGGCATCATCATGCTCAGCATGGGCCTCACTATTACCATGGACGACGTCCGCAACTTGATGAAACGTCCCGGCGACATCTTCCTCGGTGCGGTCGCGCAATACACCATCATGCCGCTCGTCGCGTTTACGCTTACGAAGGTCTTCGGGCTTGACCCGTATTTGGCTATCGGCATTATTCTCGTCGGTTGCTGTCCGGGCGGTGTTTCGAGCAACGTCATGAGTTTTTTGGCAAAAGGCGATGTGACATATTCCGTGAGCATGACCATGGCAAGCACGCTCCTCGCACCGCTTATGACACCGCTTTTGGTCCTTTGGCTTGCCGACACAAGCATCGAAGTGAACGCCGTAGGCATGTTCCTCAACATCCTTTACGTGACCGTTTTCCCGATTGCTATCGGTTTCACCTGCAACTATTTCTTTGGCAAGCGTGCAGGCTTCAAGGAATTCCAATCGAACATGCCTGCCGTGAGCGTCATCGGCCTCGCACTAATCGTGGGCGGTGTCATCGTGACCGTGCGTCCGCATCTTTTGGCAAATGGCTTTGGACTTTTGGCGCTCATGCTCGCCGTCGTGTTCTGCCACAACGGACTCGGTTATGTGCTCGGCTATAGCGTCGGTCGTTTGTTCAAGTTCAGCACCGCCAAGAAACGCACCATTTCCATCGAAGTCGGTGTGCAGAACGCAGGCATGGCAACCGTCCTCGCGGCAGCGTTCTTTGCAAATCCAGAGAACGTAGCCCTCCACCCGGAAGCGGCCCTCAGCGTCGTGCCGTGCGCCATCAGCTGTGCCTACCATTCCATCAGCGGTACAATCCTCGCCGGAATTTTCGCGCACATGGACAAAAAGAAAGCTGTGTAAGAATAAAACGTCATAGGTACAGACTTTACATTCTATATAGCAAAAAGACCTCCCTTACAGGGAGGCCTTTCTGCACTTTTTACATACAAGTTTTTTTAGCAAGACGCTCAGTTTGCGTATTTCGTTTCAAATTCAGAAAATTTAGCGTCAACCATTTTCTTAACCATTGCTTTTCCGTCATCATCAAGAAAACTGTAAGTAATGCTATTATATACAAGTTCCCTTATATCACCATAAGTCAAATCATATCTGTACGCAGCAAGAGCATATTCTTCCGTAATAGAAGTACGAAGAATTCCTGGATCGTCCGTAGAAATCACCATTGGCACACCACTGTCCTTATAAATAGAGAACGGATGAGAATCGCCTTTCACGCCAAGAATAAACTCGTTGCTGGTAAGATTAATCTCTATTGCAATATTATTCTGTTTCATGTATTCAAGAAGTTCAGCGCTGTCATGTTCGAAAACAATATCGACACCATGGCCAATTCTTTTTGCATGAGCGATTTTCACAGCATCTGTAATGTGATAGGTAAGTTGTTCTGGCGGAACAAGCCCCATTGTCAGTTCGCCTGCATGGAGTGCGACATTGGGATAGTCCTTCCCTGTTTTGTTTTTGAATACATTTCTCAATATCGCAAGCATCATCATATGCGCTTTGTAATAAAGCATGGAATTTTCAGAATTTTCAGCAGCAACAAGGTTGCAACCGACAATCAAATCAGGAGCAAGACACATCGCCCTATGAACAATATACAACTGAGCCAAAACATCTACCGGTTCGCCTCCGCGAGACGCATAGCCCTGTAATCTTATCACAACATCAGAATCAGATACCGATGTGGTATCAAATTTGCCAGCAATGGCATCCTGCTTATTATCGTCAGGTTTATCAACGCTAAGTATATTTTGGTTATCAAGAACATACTGCTTAACAGCATTGTAAATAAGCGATGTCTTTGATTCATATTGCTGTTCATAGATTTTAAGAATTTTATAAACAAGATTGCAAATTACATTTGTATAATTTTCCGGGTTTTTATAAAAATTCAAGCATGCAAGATTAAATTCTTCGTTATACCCATCATAATCGACTTGTTCCAAAAAAGCATTTTTAGGAATGGAAGGGGCAATACCGATGGTTTCGATATACTGTAGATTTTCTTCCTTGGCCCGAACTTTCAACCGATGAACAATTGTAGGCAAATACTTATTACCTGCGGCGGCAATAAAATTCCCAAAAAGCGAAAAGAAATATTCATCAGGGCCAAGAGGATATTTGTAAGGTTGGTAATCCCTTACGCTCCACTTATCTATCAGGGATATTCGCGTAAAATGGAAATCGTATTTTTTATATCCATTTTCATCCGGTTCGAAAGTTTTTGCGGTCAGCTGAATGTATTTGTCTGCATCAGGGTACTTCTTGGGATCAGGTGCATCTACGCTCAACCTTCCCGTATCAGGATTAACGTAAAGTTCTTGATTATAAGCTATCGCAAAAAGCGTTTCCGCATAAACAGCACCGGTAAGATGGTGGTGCAATTCAGCGCCCTTAGGCATATCAGCGATAAACTGGCGTAGTTTTGCCTTGTTATGCTTGATGGAATCAAAGTATTTGTCTATAGTCATTGTTATTTTCTCCTTGGCTTTCTATGACCTTTTATATATTTATAATCTTTTTTTAGTCTTATTACTTTGTAATATGTTTTTTTACAACAAGAAATACACGGAAAAGGGCGGCCCTTTCGAGCCGCCCCTTGTTATGACCAGGAAAACGAACGAGTATTAAACCGTTAAGAAATCAAGAGTATCGCAAGCACCTGACCGCTCAAAATTCTAAGCAGCATCGTAAGCGGATAAACAGATGCGTAACCAACGTTCGTCGCTTCAGAATTGCTGAGACCGTTTGCGAACGCAAGCGCCGGAGGGTCTGTCGTTGCACCTGCAAGCACACCGCAAAGCGAGAGGTAATTGACCTTGAACACAGCCTTGCCAACAATCGCCACAATCATCAGTGGGAAGAACGTGATAATCGCCGAGAGCGCCATGTAGTAGAATCCGTCGCCGTTCAGGAGCACATCGAAGAACTTGATGCCGGCATTGAGGCCCACGCAGCTTAAGAATATCGTAATGCCAAGTTCACGCAGCATGAGGTTTGCGCTGTTAGCCATGAAGAAGTTGAGCGGACCCATTTTGCGTTTGCGACTAAGGATAATCGCGACAATCAGCGGACCGCCTGCAAGGCCGAGTTTGAGCGGGGTCGGCATTCCAGGAATCGCAAGCGGGATGCTACCGACAATCACGCCAAGGAAAATGCCAAGGAATGCGGGGAGAATTTCCGGATGGTCAAGCGCCGTGAGCGAGTCACCCAATTCCTTTGCAGCAGCGGCAATGCTTTCCGGCGTACCGACCACGAGCAACTTATCTGCAAACTTCACGCGGATATCGAGGCGACCGGTGAACTTGAATCCGCCACGCGTCACGCGGCTCACGGTCACACCAAAGCGGTCGTTGAGCGCAAGCTGCTGGATGCTCTTGCCAAGAATTTTCTTGTTCGTCACGAGAATCGTCTTGACCGCCAAATTCGACTTTTGGAGCGTAATCGGATTTTCTTGCTTTTCGCCAATAATTTTCTGCAAGCTTTCAATCGCATCCGGCATACCGACGACATGCACCAAGTCATGGAGCTCAAGTGTCATATCACCCTTCGGCATGTTAATCACCTGGTCGCGAGCATGGCGCGTCACCACGGCTCCCGAAGAGATAAGGCCCGGAATGTCCTTGATCTTGCAGCCCACAAGATTTACGTTATCCACACGTAGCGTGCACGACATGATTTCCTTGGATTGTTCCGCAATTTCTTTCTGGTATTCCGTGGCAGCGACTTCGGGCTTTTGCTTAAAGAACACACGCACAAGAATCATCACAAGAATAATGCCAATCACGCCAAACGGGTACGCCACCGCATAGCCAACCCCTGTCAAGGAAGCATCGACGCCAGCCGCCGTAAGTGCAGAATTAGCAGCCCCGAGCGAGGGAGTGTTCGTCACGGCACCGCAAAGCATGCCAATCAGCACCGGCACGTTATCGTGCATGCTCGTCGTGAAGTAAATAAGAACGGTAGCAAGTACACCCAGGAGGACGATGCTCACCGCAAGAATATTGAGCACCAGACCATGCCGCTTTATGGAGTCGATAAAGCCCGGGCCTACTTGCATACCGATAGTATAAACAAATAAAATAAGACCGAATTCCTGCATAAAATGGAGAACGCTGGGCTCGATCCGCATTCCGATATGACCGAGAAGGATTCCTACGAACAGAGCGCCAGCTCCCCCAAGGCTAATACCTTTCACCTTGACTTTGCCGAGCATAATGCCCACGGCTGCCGTAAGCGAAAGCGCCAAAACCTGTTGCCCTACGGAGGGCTTTGCAAATAAATCAATTAACCAATCCATCTTGTAATATTAATTTTTTACGCAGCGAACAGACGCGGCGATGTTCTTGTTAAAATGCTCATAAGTAATAGTCGAATCCGTCACGCGAACAAGGTAAGCTCTCGAATCATCATAGCTGTCGCGAGTCCAAAAACTTGCACTTGCGTTCTTGTCCGCAAATTTTCCATCGAAATAGCGGAACCCGGCGAACAATAAACCAAACGGACGATCTTTTTTCAGCTCTGCAGGAACCGCGCTGCCAAAAGCATTCTTGAAATCCTGCTGCGAGGGAAGCTCCCAGCCTTTTGGGCAAAGTCCGTTTGTCGCGGCTCCCCAAGTATAGAGGCGGCCCAGAGTATCGCAGTTTGCATGGTCATTGCCGTAGCAGACGCTGGAATCGGGAATGTATGCAGATAAATTCTCGGCCATCCAAATTTCGCCATGAAGATTTGTTGTTGAATATGTTTTTTCGGAACATAAAAGCTTATGGGAAGATTCGTCGTAGGTACATGCATTTGATGCATCGCAAGCAATAAGTGCCGACATTGCGGCTACGGCTGAAACTGTCACGTAAATCATTTTAGAAAATTTTTTCATAAAACATCCTTTTTTTGCTCGCAAATTTAGCATAGAAAATTGATAATGACTAATAGATTATTTATATCAGATTAATAATAAAAAATGATGAAATGACCGCCAGTTGGACTGGTACGATTTTACATAAGTGGAACATGCAGGAGTTTAATAAGAGGGTTGCATAGAACAGCGCCGTTTTCCGTTGCAGTATATGAAGAAAATGTCCACACCATTTTAAGCAACTTGCATCTAATCAATGATACTAAAGGTATAACCAATGCCGCTCTCTTGCTTTTTGCCCGTGATGTACAAAAATGGTTTCCGTCAGCTTCTGTCAAATGCGCTCAGTTCTACGGCTCAAGAATGGAAAAGCCGGTTCTTTCGCAACAAATATACGACGGCATCGTATTTGAAGTGGTTGACAAGGCTGTTTATCTTGCTGGCTACATAGAACAGCTTGGCACGGGTGCTGCTGACCTTATCAAGCGATGCCAAGATCTTGGTTTGCGGCGTCCAGAATTTCGCCAAGACGAGAATTTTCTTTCTATTCTTTGGTGCAAGAATGCTGGAAAAGATGATGCAACAGGTCATGCAACAGGCCATGAAACAGGTCATGAAAAAACATCTATTCGACGCATCGTCATGGCTATTTGACAAATAAAGAAAACCGCGACTTTTGTTGTCGCGGCCTTTCTCTCGTCTCTCGTCTGTAGCGAGCTTGCGAGCGTTCTCCTCAAAGAGGATAACTCTACTAAGGAGCTAAAGCTCCAAGTATCGTTTATTTCGTCTAACTTAAGCCTGGTGTGCTTTGAACCACTTGATGAGCCCGTTGGTGGAGCTGTCGTGGTGGAGTTCGGCGTCAGCCTTTGCAAGTTCCGGGAGGATCTTCTTCGCGAGCTGCTTGCCGAGTTCAACACCCCACTGGTCGTAGCTGTTGATGTTCCAGATCACGCCCTGGGTGAAGATCTTGTGTTCGTACATGGCGATGAGAGCGCCGAGACGTTCCGGAGAAACGTAGTCCATCATGATGGAGTTCGTCGGCTTGTTGCCTTCGAACACCTTATGCGGAGCGAGGAACTTGATTTCTTCTTCCGACTTGCCGTCCTTGCGGAGTTCTTCCGTTGCTTCGGCAAGAGTCTTACCGTTCATCAAAGCTTCCGGCTGAGCAAAGAAGTTCGAGAGGAGCTTCTGGTGATGATCGCCGACCTTGTTGTGGCTGTTGGCCGGAGCGATGAAGTCACACGGAATAAGCTTTGTGCCCTGGTGAATGAGCTGGTAGAAGGCGTGCTGGCCGTTCGTACCCGGTTCGCCCCAGAGGATCGGGCCCGTCTGATAATCGACGCGCTTGGAATCGCGATCCACGGTCTTGCCGTTGGATTCCATATCTGCCTGCTGGAAGTAAGCGGTCAAGCGGTGCAGATACTGGTCATACGGGAGCATGGCATAGCTCGATGCGCCAAAGAAGTTGTTGTACCAGACGCCGATGAGAGCGAGGATCACCGGGAGGTTCTTGTCGACCGGAGCGGTCTTGAAGTGCTGATCCATTTCATAAGCGCCCTGATGGAGCTTCATGTAGTTTTCGAAGCCGATGCGGAGAGCGATGGAAAGACCGATAGCAGACCAGAGAGAGTAACGGCCGCCAACCCAGTTCCAGAATTCGAACATGTTCGCGGTGTCGATACCGAAAGCGGAAACAGCTTCGGTGTTCGTGGAGAGAGCCACGAAGTGCTTTGCAATGGACTTTTCGTCGCCGTTGAAGGCCTTGAGGACAGCGTCCTTTGCCGTCTGGGCGTTCGTCATGGTTTCGAGAGTCGTGAACGTCTTGGAAGCCACGATGAAGAGGGTTTCTTCGAGGTTGACCTTCTTCAAGGTTTCAGCCATGTGGGTGCCGTCGATGTTCGAAACGAAGTAAACGGCCGGGGAATATTCGCCTTCAGCCGGCTTGTCTGCATACGGCTTGAGAGCTTCGGTCACCATGACCGGACCGAGGTCAGAACCACCGATACCGATGTTCACCACGTACTTGATGGACTTGCCGGTGTAGCCTTTCCACTTACCGGTACGGACGAGCTTCGTGAATTCCTTCATGTGTTCGAGCACAGCACGAACTTCCGGCATCACATCCTTGCCGTCGACGCAAATCGGATCGTTACCCTTGTAACGGAGAGCGGTGTGGAGCACTGCGCGCTTTTCCGTGGTATTGATCTTTTCGCCACCAAAATACTTGGCGCGGATTTCTTCGAACTTAGCGCTCTTCAGGAGGTCCTGGAGCTTCGCCATCGTTTCGTCATCAATCAAGTTCTTGGAGTAGTCGAGGAAAATGCCGCAAGCTTCTGCGCTGAACTTTTCAGCACGCTTTGCGTCTTTCGCGAACATTTCGCGCATGTTCCACTTCTTGGCTTCCGCAGCTTTCGCTTCGAGGGCCTTCCATTCATTCGATTCAGTCAAACGGCTCATAATGTGTCCTTGTAAAAATGAGTTTTGGACAAGTATAGCTTTTTTCTATCTTTACTCTTATGGATGCTCACGATTTTTTGCCGATTTCCAAAGAGGACTTGGAAGCGCGTGGCTGGGATTTTGTCGATGTAATCGTCATTTCCGCAGATGCCTACGTCGACCACCCTTCTTTTGGCCACGCCGTCATGGCACGACTGATTGAACACGAAGGCTATCGTGTAGCCATCCTCCCCCAGCCCAACTGGCGAGATGACTTAAGAGACTTCAAAAAGCTCGGAAAGCCGCGCCTGTTCTTTGCCATTTCCAGCGGCATGGACAGCATGGTGAACCATTACACCGCGGCAAAGCGCCTCCGCAGCGATGACGCTTTTACCCCCGGCGGAAAGGCTGGGTTCCGCCCAGACCGAGCCACTACCGTTTACGCAAAGATTCTGAAAAAGCTCTACCCGGACGTTCCTGTGGTCATCGGAGGGCTCGAATCGAGCCTGCGCCGCATTAGCCATTACGACTACTGGGACGACAAGCTTTTCCCCTCGATTCTCGCCACGACACAAGCGGACTTACTGCTTTACGGCATGGGCGAAAAGCCGATGAAAGAGCTGCTTCATCTGCTCAAGAAAGGCGTTCCGTTCTCGAACATGAACTCCATTCCGCAGACGGCATACCTCGCCCCCAAAGGCCGCGTTCCCAAGAACCGCGACGTGCAGGATCTGGTACTGCCGAGCTACGAAGACTGCTTACAAAACAAGCGCACCCAGCTCGACGCCTACCGCAAAACGGAAATTGAAACGAACCGCATCCACGCTCGCCGTATTTTACAAGATACCGGCGAACAGACGATCGTCATCAATCCGCCTTACCCGCCTCTCGAATACGGCGAGCTCGACGAAAGTTACGAATACCCGTACATGAGAGCTCCGCACCCGCGTTACAAAAAGCGCGGTCCGGTTCCCGCGTTCGAAATGATCAAGTTCTCGATCAACACGCATCGCGGATGCTTTGGCGGTTGCAGCTTCTGCGCGATCAACGCACACCAGGGCAAATTCATCGCGAGCCGTTCCCGCGAAAGCATTCTCCGCGAAGTGGAAATTGTGACGAACATGCCGGGCTTTGCCGGCACAATTTCGGACCTCGGCGGACCCAGCGCAAACATGTACAAGATGCGCGGCAAGGACCGTTCCCGTTGCGAAAAATGCGCCCGCCCGAGTTGCGTGTTTCCGCGCATTTGCGACAACATGAACACGCGTCACCACGACCTGACGGAGCTTTACAAGGAAGTCGCCAAGAATCCCAAAATCAAGCACCTCTTCATTGGAAGCGGCGTCCGCTACGATTTGATTTTGCAAGAAACGACCGACAAGAATCTGCAACAGGATCACATGGAATACGCGAAGCAGCTGATTCACCACCATGTGAGCGGTCGTTTGAAAGTCGCGCCGGAACATACCTCGGACGCGGTCTTAAGCCTAATCCGCAAACCGTCCTTTAGCCTTTTCTACAAGTTCAAGGAGCTTTTTGACAAGGAAAGCGCGGCAGTCGGAAAACGTCAGCAACTGATTCCGTACTTTATTTCGAGCCATCCGGGCTGCACCGAAAAGGACATGGCCGAACTCGCACTCGAAACGAAACAGCTCGGCTTTAAACTGGAACAGGTTCAGGACTTTACCCCGACCCCGATGACGATTGCGACCGAGATGTATTACGCCGAAATGTACCCGGACGGAAAACCGGTTTACGTCGCCAAAACGCCCGAACAAAAAGCGAACCAAAAGCGTTTCTTCTTCTGGTACATTCCCGAAAACCGCGTCTGGATTCGAAAGACTCTCGAACGCCTCAAGCTCGGAAAGATTTCCCGCCTATTGCTTTCGCGTACCTCGTACAAGGAAGGCCGTACATACGAACCGAGCCTTGAACGTGCAGACGAACGCGAACAGGTCCGCCGAGATCGCAACATCCGCCGCCGCGGAAGACGCCTCGGCAGATCCTAGAACGCAATCTTCAAAAGTCCGCTAAAGCTTCGCCCCTTTTCGGGCATCACCGATTTGAGCCTCGAAAGGTGATTTTCGATTTCTGCGTCGAGCAGGTTTTCGCCGCGTAAAATCAAGGCATATTCGGAACGTTCCCACTTCCATTTGAATTCGAGAAGCGCTCCCCAGCAAAACGACTGAGGCGTTTCCGTTTCAAACTTGTCCACATGGGATTGTTTTGCGAGGTAAGTTCCAAACGTGCCAACCTTGACGCCGAGCATTCGGTAGCCGACTTCACCGTAGAATTTGAACGGCGGAATCTGCGGCATATCGCCCCAGTCTTCATTCTGGTAATAGCCGCGAACGTAACTCGCCGAGCCTTCTCCATAAAGGCCCTTTTCCGGATTCCATTTGACCGAAACGCTACCGCCAAAAAGAAGCGCCGCGTCGCCCTGCACTTGATAAATCGGCAAAAGCTGGGACCAGTTCGTGTCTCCCGTCGCACGCGGCGCGAGGTAATTGTCAAACCAGGTTCCGTATGCGCTTGCAGAAACCTCCATGTCGAGCGTGTAAGCCTTGAATTCAACTTCCCCGCCGTAGCCGCTTTCCGCATCAAGATCTTTGTCGCCCTTTTCGTATGTGTATGCGGCAAGATGGGGCCCTTGGTTGTAAAGTTCTTCGATCGAAGGGGCCCGCGTGGTGCGGTAAACGTTTGCAATCAAGAACTTTCCCGAACCGATCGGCTGTAAAAGTTCCACGTCCACGGCGTACAGCAAGAACTTTCGGTCGCAAATATCTTCATCCTTGGCAACGACACTCTTTTTCGGTGTAAAGGACGCGCCTCCGAGCCTTCCCGAAAACGAAAGTTCGGTACGGTTAAAAATGCGCGTGGATGCGCTTGCAAAGGCGGCTCCGTCATATTCATTCGTGGGCGGTGTAAAAACGTAGCCTCCCATTTCGAGCCGCCGCGTGTGCAGTTCTGCACCCGTGTGAATGTCAAAAAAATTCCCGACATGGCCAAAGGCTTTGTCGATGCGGACTTCTTCTTCGTTCGAGGCAAATTCCGCGCCCACGTAATCCTTGGCTTCGTATTCGTAATGATGGTAACGGTTCGCGCGGAATCGGATCTGCAAAGAATCCGCCTGCCGATCACTTGGGGAATATTTCGCCACCGTCGAAAAATCATACTTCGAAAGTTCAATATCGACGCCGTTCGGATGCCCGCCGATAAAGCCTCCCGGAATCCCGTAATCCGTCAAAAACCAGCGGAACGAACTTCCAAGGCTCCAGTTTCCAAACTTCAAGGCTCCTGCGACAAAGCCGCCTTCATTCAGCAGATCCGTATTTTTCAATTCTCCACGCGGCGTCTCTAAATCATCCGCTTTCCGCGAAGAAATTTCAGCATGGATCGCTCCCTTCCAAACAGGAACGTTCAATTCCACCGCATTCGCATAACCCGGCTGACCGCTTTCCGCATAAGCCCAAATCGAGCCGTGCAACGAATCGTCTTCAAACGGAATTTCGGAGCGGTCCATTTGAATGACACCGCCTGCCTGCGAATAGGTGTACAGCAAAACGCGAGGCCCGTGCAGAATGCGAATCTTTTGCAGCGTCAGCGCTTCGCTTGCAATCGCATGGTCGGGAGAAGTCGCACTCAGATCTCCGCCGACAGAGCCATCTTCGACAACCGTCACATGATTTCCGGAAAGGCCCTTTGCCACCGGGCGAGCGGGAGCCGGTCCCATGGAACGGATCGCCATATTCGGCTGATTTTTTAAGGTTTCCGCAATCGTCGAAGCCTTTTCTTCGTCCAAATCGATATTTTGCAAAGCGTCATCGGCGCGAAGCGTTTCGGAGCGGGATTCTTTGGCCGCTTCCGCTTGGACGGTACTGCTTCCTAAATCCAAAATGATTTCTTCAGCGGGAAGCACGGAAAAAGAGCCTCCTAAAAAAAGGAGGCTCTTCACCATCGCTGAAAAAAAGCGATTATTCTTCTTCATCTTCCTGGAACGGGCAATCCTCTGCAGCGAGCTTCTTATCCACAATGATCTTGATTTCCGGAGTCTTCACGTCCGCATGATCGTGGTGCTTGACCTGCAACTGAAGGGTCGTTTCGCCTTCCTGAAGGCCGTGCAGATGGAAGCCCCAGCCGCCTTCCCATTCGATGTCCAAAATGGAAGTGTCTGCCACCACCCAGCCGAGGGAATGTTCTTCATCGGTCGGGCCGCTGATCTGTTCCTTGTTTTCGTCGAGGAACTTGATGTTGATGTGTTCGCTCAAGCAGTTTGCATTCACACTCATGGTTTCGAGAGTGCTGTCAATCTTGCCCTGGAAAACGCTGTAAGCGAGAGTCCAATCCGGCCAATAAAGGTTCCAACCGTCTGCTTCAAAATGTTCTTCCTGATCCGAGCTAGCACTGTTGCTGCTGCATGCATAGAAGGCCAATGCGGCGAAAGCGATCATCCAAATTTTTTTCATTTTCTCTTCTCTTTATTTAAAGTTCGGACACAAGGACTTTCCTAGAGTCCTTTCCGATAGGTGAATTTGTTTGTAAAAGATTTCAGTTAAACGTTTTGAATTTCAAATCGCTTAAACTGCGGCGGTGCCCGAGAAAAATGAAGGACGATTCTAGGATAAGAAACGAACCGTTTCTGGATTCGCGGAAGAATCCACGCTAAGCCAATAAAGAGAGATACAATTAAAGGTTCGACCGCTTCAAAACCGCAATCAAGGACCTGGCATATAGCGCAATCGTCGTGATGCTCTAAATCATCGTGGTGATGCTGAGATATGGCAAGCAGCCCAGCAACCAGAAATACGACGAGAAAGAGGTTGAATTTGCGAATCACTCGCAAAATTTACAATTTTAGTCGGAATTTTGCAAGGATGAATTTGCAAACAGTTCCCAAATTATATTTCGCTTGCAGTTCCCTATTTCAAAGCGCTGTTGAATTTTTTATTTTAATAGAAACGTTTTGAATGAGGGAATATGACCACTGGTTACAAAACAAAAGCTCGCGCAGAACTCGCCGAACTGATCGCGCACAAGAAAGACAAAATCTTCAAGGCTTCGGAACTCGCCCAGGAACTTTCCAATTCTTCCCTCAGCACCATCTACCGCAATCTGCAGCTGATGGAAAAGAACGGCTACATCCAATCTTTTGGTACCGACGAAAACAAGGAAATCTGCTACCGCTACATCGGCCCCGGCGACTGCCAAAACAAGATTCACCTGATCTGCAGAAAGTGCGGCAAGTTCTTTCACCTCGAAGGAGACGCTCTGCAAAAAATTAAAAAGTCGATTCTCAAGGAATGCGACTTTTACGTAAACCAGCAGGAATCTTGCCTCTTCGGTTACTGCTCGCGCTGTTACCAAAAAGAGAATCCGCAGGCGAAATAAATTTTTGAATTACACAAGGAAAAGCGAATCGTCTTCCACATTCAAGCAGACGCGGTTTCGACCGTTCTGCTTTGCATGGTAAAGCGCTTTATCCGAACGGTCGATCAGATCCTGGACAGAATCATTCTGACGGCGTTCCGAAATTCCGACGCTGACCGTCACCTTGATGACTTCGCCCGAATCCAGCTGAATCGGAGTGGATTCTACGCCTTTGCGCAAACGTTCCCCCACGATCCGAGCATTTTCAATCGTCGCTTCCGGTAAGAAGATGGAGAATTCTTCACCGCCGTAACGCACAGGCATATCCGTCGGGCGCATATTGTCCGCAATCACCTGTGCCACCGCAATCAGAACCTGATCGCCGGCGAGATGTCCAAAAGTATCATTCACATCCTTAAAAAGATCGACGTCAATCATCAGAGCGGCTAACGGATAGTTGCCCGCATTGCTGCGCTGAATTTCACGCGTATACATTTCTTGGAGCCAACGGCGATTGTGCAAGCCCGTCAAAGAATCCACCTTGGAAGTTTCTTCGATGCAGCGGATGTGGAATTCTTCTTCCACCACCATATTGCTATTTACGCGCACGCGGTTACTCAGAATGTGCAAAAAGTTCAAGCAGAGATCATGCGAAGCATGGAGCATCGCCATCGCGACATCTGCCGGGATCATCAAAACGCGGCTCTTTTCCCTGGCCACAACGCGTGCACTGGGCTGCACATTGTCGATCACCGACATTTCACCCGCACACTGCCCCACTCCGATCGTACTGTAAACAAGGCCCTTGCCGTTCACCGAACGCGCTTCCAGCGAGCCATCCAGCACCACGACCAAATTTCGTTCAAGATGATCGGGATCAATCAAAACAGTCCCCGGCTCTGCGACAAAAGTCCGACAGCTGAGCAAATAGCCCGCTAAACTTTCGAAAGAAACCTTTCGAAAGACATCCAACTTATCAAAATCACTACGCGAAATGGGTAACGTTTCTAATCTTTCAAATTCCATGCTATCAAAATACTCTCATTTTGAAAAATGCGGTTTCAAGAATTTTAAAAGTTCCGAGCAACCGTCCCAAACGTCATCCCAAGTCGCCTGAAAATCGCCCGTATACCAAGGATCGGCGACTTCCCGAGGCTCATCCGTGTAATCCATCAACAGGGAAACCTTTTGCAGGCGACGTCCACTTGGATCATTCGAAATATTCAAATTTTGAAGTATTGAACGGGGCAAAATCCATTTCAGGTTGCGCAGATTATTTTCATCCATCAAAATGATGTAGTCAAAGGTTTCCAAATCCTTGACCGTCATCTGGCGAGCCGTTTTTCCATCGGAATGGATTCCGTGCTTTTGCAACATTCTGCGGGCAGGCGGGTACACCGGATTCCCGATTTCTTCTGTACTGGTCGCCGCGCTTTCAATGTGAAATTCATGTTCTAGTCCTGCATCCGCCACGATCTTTTTCATCACAAATTCCGCCATCGGGCTGCGGCAAATATTTCCATGGCAAACAAACAGAATCGAAATCATGCGGACAATCTCCAAATTCAAGTGTCGCATGTCAATATAAGCATTCCTCCTAGAAACGAAAAACGCTCTCTCGTCAAAAACTCGGATTTTTCACGAACCCTTTTTAATATTTTTAGGAAATGAAAAAGTTTGTATCAGCCGTCATCGGCAAAATGGCGGAGCTTGCTCCGTGGAAAAGTCTCGTTTTCATTTCTCTTGCGTTCTGGGGCTCGCATATCTTTTTGCGATTCCTGCTTTTGTTCCGCAATAACCCTTACGGATTTCCGTTTGTCAGTAAACCGGACTGGTACATTTTCCATGCCATCTGTCTTGACTTTTTGTGGATCGGCAAGGCGCTTGTCGTTTTTGCTCTGCTCACAGCCCTTTTCGAATGGATCCGTACCAAGCTTTCTAAAAAGCTTTCCGATAACAAGCATCGCATTTGCACGGTGCTATACACGGTTTTCCATTCCGCGATTTTGCTGACAACGCTCCTCGACAACGAAGTGCAGCGTTTTTTGGGAAGCCACCTTTCCTTTGGACTTGCAAACACTTACAAGGACACGTCTTCCATTGTGATGTTCTACGATTACGTGGCGAACGATCTCTCGGTGCCGTTTTTGCAGTTCTTTGTGCTTGCGCTGATCTTGCCCGCGACCTATGGACTTTACCGTTTGATCCGCAAGGGCCTTGGAAATCGTTCGTTAAAAGTACCGCTGATTGCGATGCTCATTTTCTACGTCGCTTCGCACCTGTTCGTCTATGTAATTTGGACGGGTAACGCCCGCATGACAAAGCTCCGCCCGGTCGTTTCTCTCGTTTACAACGACCTGTTCCCTGCGAAAAAGGCCGAGCATTTGAACGCAAACGACGTCGCCGTTCTCGGCAACGCTTACCGACAGCTGTGGCAAAACGTTCAGGGCGATTCGCTGTGGGCATTTGACTCTTCCGAACTCGGACAAAAGCTTCCCCTGTACCGCATCCCGAAAACAGCTCTCGTCGAAAGCGAAGCGCTCAAGGCTCGCCGTGCAGAAAAGCCAAATATTATCTTCTTCCTTCTTGAATCGCACCGCGGCTTAAACGTCGGATTTATGAATCCGAACGAACCTTCCCCGACACCGTTCCTCGATTCAATTGCCAAACATTCCCACGCCTGGGTGCGCATGCACGCGAGCGGACTCCCAACCACCGGCGGCGTTCTTTCCACGCATCTCGGCATGCCGCACCATTCAAAGCTCGCCGAAGCGACTGACCTTGCCCATGTGAATTTGCCGAGCTTCGCCTCCGTCCTCACGGATTCCGGATACTCCACGCATTATTTCTCGGCTGCAGATCCTGCTTGGGACAATCTCGGCGTGTGGATGGCAAAATGGTACACCGCACAGCATTACGACCGCAACTTTGAAGACGATTCGAGCTTCTTCGACAAGACCGTCTCCGCTATCCGGGATTCTTTGGCCACCGGCGAAAAGCCTTTCCTCGCCACGGTCATGAGCCGTTCGAACCATTACCCGTTCAACTTTGCCGCCGGCATGACAGAAGAAGAAAAGAATCGCCCGTTGCAGGAACGCATCAAGGTGACGATGCACTACACCGACCGTCAACTCGCCAGATTCATCCATTCGATTGAAAACGAACCATGGTACCAAAACACTTATGTGATCATCATGGCAGACCACGGATTTCCTCTGGGTGAAAACGACGTTTCCACGATGAACGGCAGCGCATATTCGAATGCCACCTGGATTCCGTTTATCATCCACGGCAAAGGCTTGGAACCGGCGATCGATACCGCCACCACAGCGCAGATCGATGTGGGTGTCACGATTCTTGAACTCGCCGGTTTGGCGGTTCCGAGCGTTTCCATGGGCCATAACCTTTTGCGCGGTTACGGCAGCGGACTTTCTCTCGGTGCCTATTCCAAGGTCGCGGACATCGGCTTTGACGGTTACCGCTTAATCGATCGTTACCCGCTGAATTCAGGAAGCGTGGACGGTCTTTTTGCCGAAGGCGACACGCATCAAAAGAAAGACCTCGCCGCAGAAAAAGCAGACGAGGTTAAACGCTTAGAAGCTCTGATTGATACGCTCATCAAAATCTCTGATTACACGCTCGAAACCGGCTTCTAAACGATTCCGACATTACTTCGAATCTTTCTTCAGCAGGCTTCCGCAAAGGAACATACTGAAGACGACGCTCGTGATGAGGAATACCGCAAGGCCGACACAGGCCAAGTGACCAATTCCCTGCAAGCCACGGTGCGTCGTAAAGAGGAAGCCCACAAAGCCCGCAATCGTCGTCGTGGAGCTCGCCATCACATTGCGGCCTGTATTGTCCAAAAGTCCGCGCAGCGTCAAGTTCTTATCCGAAATCCAAGCGGAAATAAAGTGGATCGTCGCATCGATACCGATACCGAGGGTCATCGGAATCACGATCACGTTATAAATGCTGATCTTGCCGAATTCAATCGCATGCGTCAAGAAGCCGAGAATTCCGAGCGTAATCAAGAAGCCTAAGCCGAACGAAATACAGCCCGAAATAAAGAGTTTCGGCTTGCGGAACGAAATCGCAAGCGTGGCAAAGATCACCACAATGATCGCTGCGGCAAGCTTAAAGCTGTCCGCCTTCACCGATTCGATCACGTCCGAAAGAATGAACTGCGACGAGAAGGTGCGCAGATTTTCGCCGTCGAAATTCCAATGTCCATAACGGTTCTGGAAGTCGTGCAGCGCATGCGCATCCCAGCTCGGGAAGTCGCCGTAGATAAAGCCAATCTTACCGTAAGAACCGTCCTTTTCACGGAGAATGTCCAAGGTCCACGCCGGAATATCTTCCGGGCCAAAGGTTTCTTCCACCTGGGCGAGCTTTCGAAGCGTTGCGATGTTTGCCGAATCTTCACCCGTTGCACGGTCAAAGACGCGGGCGTTCGCAAGTTCACGGATTTCTTCAATAATTTCAAGGCGCGCTTCCTGAGAATCCTTCGGCGGAACAAAGGTCTTGAGCGTCAGGAAACTTCCGAGCATCGGATCCTTTTCCTTGAGCAGGCGCACCATCAAAGTATCGTAAAGCTTGTCGAGCTGTTCCGGCTTGCTGCCCATCACTGCGGCAGGCGTCGAAGTTTTTGCCTTGCCCGAAGCCGTCGTCACCTTGGTCGAAATCTTGTTCTTCTTCTGCGTCTTTTCCGTAGAAACACGGCGCAAATTGCGCAGGTTGTGTTCAAAGTCCACATACTGGCAGTAATACAGAGAAAGCGCGCCGACCACAAAACCGATGATCGCCGCCACCTTGAAGAACTTGAAAATTTTCTGTTCACTCCAGGACTTCGGAAGCAAGCTGTTATCCGGAGCCTTCGGAATACCGCCCATGCACTTCACAAAAACCGGAAGCACAAGCACCGACGTGAGCATACTAAAGAGCACACCCGTCGAAGCGACAATGCCGAATTCGTAGAAGCCGCGGAAGCTCGAAGCGAGGAGCGTGAGGAACGCCGCAATCGTCGTAAAGCTTGCCAAAATGAACGGCTTGATCATCTTCTTTTGAGCGTGTTCGAGCACTTCTTCGAGAGTCGCATACTTGTGGAGAAGCTTTTGCGCTGTTCCCAAAATATGGATCGAATAGTCAATACCGATACCCAAAATGATCGAAGCGACAAACACCGTAAACGGATTGAACTTTCCATAGAAAAGCGCCGTAAACGCGAGAGTCGGAATGCAAGCGTAAAGCACAGAAGCCGTCACAAGTATCGGGCCCTTCACGCTGCGGAAGAAGAATGCAGTCAAGAAGAAGATCAAAACCAGGCTGATGGCAAAGGAGAAGATACTGTCGTTTGCAACATCATCCACTTCCTTCAAACCTTCATAAGTTCCTTCCACGGTAAAGCGGGTCGGCACCGGATACTGCTTGCCGTTAAAGTATTGCAACAGCGTATCGGTACGGGCAAGGATGTGCGTCACAAATTCATAATCCGTCGAAGGCTTCAAAAGCTTTGCATTCACGACGCCGTTAAAAAGAATTTTGCCGTCAAAGTTTTCCGGATTCGGAGAGCCGATCAGGCGATTCTTCAAGTGCGACGGGACCGTGGACTTTGCATTCCATTCGCCCGAACTTTTTTCTTCTGCCTTGGAAGAGTCCTTTTTAAAGAAAGTGTCAAATGCGCTCAACGCTTCATCCGGAAGACCGAGTTCCTGCGGAATGCTCGCATCGAACCAAACGCGTTCCTTCTTTTCTGCCGGAGCGATATCGCCCAAAAGGTCCACCACGAGCGGACCATTTTTACGGCCGATTTCCTGTTGTACATCTTCCAAGTTGTCGCGCAAAGATTCCAAATGGTGCAGCGGAAGGTACAGAAGACCGTTGTCCTTAAAGAACTGGTTTTCGTTGTCCACCTGAGTCGAAACGTAATCGCCTTCCCAGTTTTTGTGGATATAGTCCGCAATAGAATCCTGTAACGCGGCAACGAGTTCTACATCTTCGCTCTGGATGGCGATCATGAACTTGTCGGTACTGCCGAATCTTTCGTAAGATTCATTCAGCGCCTTTACGCTCGGCGTTTCTTCTGGTAACAAATGAGCGAGGTCTGCATCGAGCTTTAATCCCGGATACACGAGGATCGGGAATGCGAGCAGTAAAGCGAGCAGAATATAAAAAGCAAGCGCCTTATACGGGTGCTTGCAAATTAAAGGGATGTACCAATTGGAAAATCTTTCGATGAGCGACTTTTGAGTATCCATGGTGCAAATATATAAATATTCCCCTTTTCACGCCTGAAAGGGGAATTTTCACCGACAAAGTAACGGATTTGCGGGGCAAAGGGAGGGTTACTGGCACGCCTTCGGTTCGGTCGAGAAGCACGTTCCGTTGTCACTCACCAAAGGCGCATTCCAGTCCCCGTTGCCGAGCCAAACGATCACGCTCTTCCCTTCTTCCACCTGGTTTCGATTCGGATTTGCGCTTTGCCAGCGAATGCGCACGTGGTACAAATCCCTCGAACCCGCACCACCTTCACTCGGCTTACGCGTCAAAGCCTTGGATTCAAAGAACGGACCGGAATACGTGTAGTACTTATCGCTGGTAGACAAATGTCGATAGATATCGGCCCAGCCGAGTTCGTTCATCACATCGTAAAAGAAGCCTTCCCGATAAGCGCTTGTTTCTGACGCGGTTCCACGTCCAAACCAGTACGTGGTTTCATTCGGCTGCTTCGGCTGCGAGCGTCTTTCAACGCGGAATAAGATCATGCCCGATTTATCCTTAAGCCAACTGCTCACCGTCGTCCAGCCGTAATACCGATCACTTGCGGACGCGCTATCGCTTGTCGCCGCCTGCATATTATCGCCATTCAAAGCGAGCTGATGTTCTACCGCATGCGCGATATAATGCAAGAACGCCAAATCCGTTTTTTCACGCGTTTTTTCACTCATGCCAAACAATTTTGGCACAGCCACCGCGGCCAATATACCGACGATCACAATCACGACCATCAATTCAATCAAGCTGAAACCATGTTTTGAAGAACGAGAACACATTTTCAAGCCCTCCTTAAAATCCTTTCTCAAAAATGAATATACATCTTTGAAGGCAAAATGATTCCACTCCATTTCGTACAAGCCTACTTGGACGGCATCATTTTGTCATTTCGGAGCAAAGTTCGGAGCACTTTGCTTGCACCGATTGCCCGTTCACGCCAAACCTTCGCCGAATCCGCCGTGGACAGGGCAAATTCATAGTTCTTACCGACGAAAACGTCCTCATTTTCAAGGCCGCCAACAATCACGGAATCCTGGAATCCGAGGTAATAAGCGTTCTGCGTCAGGAATATCGAAGGCTGATTTTTCGGGCGTTGCTCCGTCAAAAGATCATAGCCCCAGAAGTGATTTGCATCTCGCACCTGCGCCAAATCCATCACGGTCGGTCCAATGTCATGCTGCGAAGCGACATCTTCCCGCACAGTCAAGCCTTTCACGAGGTTCGTATCCGTCGAGAAAATGCCCATAAAAATCTGCGACGCGGAAACGCCGAGTGGCTGCGGAACACGGTAGTCCACCGAATCCACAGGCGTATCGTGATCGCCCAGCAAAATCACCACCGTATTTTCATAATCCGGGCGCTTGGAGAGCTCTTCAAAGAAGCGTCCCAACTGCTGATCGGTATAACGCACCGCGGCACGGTAACGGTACATCGCATCGTCCGGTTTGGCGTCAAACGATTCCGGATAATTCTGGAACGGAATGTGCGAAGCAATCGTGTTAAAGAGCAAGAACCAATTCTTATCGGTCGGCATCTTGGCAAGCGTTTCAATCGCGAGATTTGCCCCCAAGCTATCCATGGAACCGTGGATTTCCGGTTCCGGAGCCACAAGCCAATGATCACCGTAAAAGCGTTCCACAAATGGGAGCGTATGGTCAAAAATCGGATTCGAAATCGTCACATAGGCGCGGGTGTAATCCGTCAAATATTCCGGGAAACCCTTGAAATGATTCGACGCATAAAAGCTCGGCAAGTCACGATTCGGATGCGAAGGGAATCCCAAGTACGTTGCCATGGTGCCGCGCACCGTCGGATATCCACCGCTGAACGCATTCTTGAACCAAATGGCACCGCCATTTGCCAACTTCCAAACATTCGGCGCAAGTGTCGTATCTCCTTCAAGCATCTGATTGAAAATGCGGCCCTTGAAAGATTCCCCGAAAATGAAGACGATGTTATACGGATGCGTCGCCTTGAACTCCCCCGAAGAAGCCTTGCGGAAGCCTGGATATTCGAGGCTCACCCGTTTTTCTGCAAAGTCCGCGGGCAAAAAGGCGTCCAAATCTTTTACGAGTTCATCGGTAATCTTGTAATTGTCCCGCACAAATTCAAACGATTCTTCCGCCGCAATATGCAAAATCGGAGCGGTGACCGTATGCTTGCCAAGTGTGAAACGCATATCCACTGGGAAGTTGATCAACGGAACCGTCACCGTGCCACGCGTTCCCGCCAAAAAGAGAATCAGCGGAATTACCGAAAGCACAAGGCCCGAAACGAGCATCGTCACCGGAATCTTCTTTGCAAAAACAAGCTTGGTCGGTTTTCCCGCCTTTTTCAAACGGTACTGGCGAATCGTCCAATACACACAAAAGAAAATCGCCGCAGCAACCGTCGCAAAAAGCGCTCCCAAATACAAAACCGTTCCCGGTTCTCCGCCAAGAGTCGAAGTTGTCGTCGCATCCGAAACATTCGACCAGTGAAAATAAGTGCGCAAGTAAGAATACGAAAGCCTCTGGTGCGTAAAACGAAAAACTTCATAATCCACAATCGCAAAAAAGAAGTAAAACACGTAGAAGATCGAAAGCGCACGCGGAGCCTTGGCAAAAGCAAACAGCGCCGACAATGCAAGAATCGCTCCGTACGTCATCGTGAACTGCCAAAGCATTCTCCCCGAGAACATTTCCGTCATGGAAAGTCCCAGCGGATCCGGCAGCGCATAAAAGACAGCAAACAAGAACGTTTGCAGCACAAAGGCAAACAGCGTAATCTGAACAAACGGATTCTTCAACAGTTCTAAAATCTTTTTCATAGGTTCAAAATAAAGTCTACAGCTTTTTCCAAATCTTCATTTTGGCGACGGTGCACTTCCGCATACCGCGCAAGACCGCGTTCCGCATAAGTCTTGTAAATCGACGGATCCAACAGCTGAATCAGGCGATTTTCGATTTCGCTCACCGAATACGGGTCAAAGTAAATCGCCGCATCCCCGCAGACTTCCGGAATTGACGTGGTACCGCTTGCCGTCACCGGTACGCCGTAGCGCATCGACTGCATCGGCGGATAGCCAAAGCCTTCGTTCAGCGACGGAAAAACAAAAGCGTAAGCGTTCTCGTGCAAAAGTTCAAGTTCTTCCGTTTCCACATAATTCAGCAGAACAAAATGGTCGCGGTTCTTCACCGCCTGCAGATACACCTTCGGATTCGTCGCGCCTGTAATCACAAGCTTCATATCCAGATTCGGCTGAATCGAAATCAAATCGTCAAAGGCTTTGGCAGCCCGCAAATTGTTCTTTTCCCAACGGGCGCCGCTGGTGAGCAAAAAGAACTTCTTCGGCAAAACTCCGGCGGGCAGATTTCCCTTGCCTTCGACTTCCGTCATCGGGCTGTAGAATACAGGGATTTCCTTGTCCAAAAGTTCCGGGAAAAACGCTTTGATCGATGCGCGGCTGTGTTCGCTCACAGTCATCGTCTGGACTTCGCCCTTCGCAATCCTTGCGGCGAGTTCCGCATACTTCGGCTTATAGAAGTACTTTTTCCAGCTTTCACGGTAGCGCACAAGCGCTTCCATCTTTTGGCCGAACTTTTTGGCAAACGAAATGCCGAGCGGGCTGTATTGCAGTTCCAAAGCGCGCACGCCGTGCCAAGTGAACACAAAGCGTTTGACCTGAATCTGCCACTTGGCTTCGAGCGAATACAGCGGCGTATAAAATGTATCGATCTGATTTTCGTCAATGATCTGCTGCGGCGAACGTTTTTGAATGTCGTGCAGCGGAATGCCGTGTTCTTCACAGGCTTCGACGATCTTCGGGTCCAAATACTTTTGGCTGTCGTAAGCGCAAGAAAATTTTGCGCCGCGTTTGACAAGCGCCCAAAAGATTACTTCGCCATAGCTTCCGCCACCGTGAAATTTGGCACTGTGAATCGGCTGGACCGCGACCAAGTTAAAAAGCAGATTCATAGGCTATCCAAGGATCTTTCCGAGCAAAGCCAAAGGCTTCACAAGGATCGGCATTTTCTTGTACAGCCAAGCGAGAGACTTGGCAAATGCATAGCTGCGAATGATGTATGCGCCTGCAGCACCGACCTTTTTCGTCTGGTATTCAAACGCTTCCTTCGCATGCAGAATCACATCGTCATAGTATTCGTTAATATGAATGGATTTGTCTGCATTCACCGTCACCGGAATGTTCTTTAAATTCGTGTAAAAGTCCTTGCGAAGGATCTTCGGCAAGAACAGGTTCATGCCTTCCGGAACCTTGTGACCGCGCGTGTCCACGATGCGAGAACCAAAGAAGTGCAAAACCTTCGCCGTCGGCAAAAAGCGGTTACCGTAAGCGAGCTGGCAGTTCCAGCCACCCGGCATCTTCTGAGTGATGTAACCGAACTTGAAGTTCGTTTCGGCAAGGCTTGCCATGTCATACGGAAAATTCTTGGAGACGCAGTAGAGCCAAAGTTCGTGCCACGTTTCGAAGAACTTGCGGGCTTCGGGAGTATCGGCGGCAAACATCACGCCCCCGTTAAAGATTTCGTCGTTCAGAATCGGCGAAAAGCCCATCCTCTTCGCATTGTTCAAAACCTTCTTGCGATTGATCGCCTTCGAAAGGTTCGTGTGGAAATCGAGAACGGCGTAAATGCCGCCTTCCCATTCTTTTGGAATCGAAAGATCGCCCACGATCGCGATGTCCGAATCCATGTAAAGAAAATCTCCGTCGACGACATTGCGCATCACCGTTTTCAGATAGCGGGAACGGAGCATCGGCGTGAACTTTTCGTCCAAGGTCAACACCTTCAGTTCATCGACCGCATCCTTGATAGCGGCACGCGGACCGGTGAGCGTTTCCGCCGTTTTGTCGTCGGTCAAAAGGGTTACGAAAGCGCCGGGGTTATGATCGCGCAAAGAGGCAATCGCCACCAGAGTCTGTTCGCAATAGAAATCCTTCGGATTACTCGTGAGTACAAAGAGATACTTTACCATACTTCAAAAGATAAAAAAGAGGTTTTTTGTTTCACTTTGAAATTTTAGAAAGAGAATCTAGAAAAACAATGAAAAAGTACACTTTTTTTTGATAGAGAGAAATTTGAGCAAAATAAGACGTTTTATACATTACTTTCATGAACGAAATTGATTTTGTCATTCTCTGGGTAGACGGCAGCAACATCACCTGGCAACAAGAAAAAGCAAAATTTTTGCCCGGTCATGATGCAGATGCATCCGCGATGCGCTATCGTAGCTGGGATAATTTGCAATACTGGTTCCGCGGCGTCGAAAAGTACGCCCCATGGGTTCGCAAAATCCATTTTGTGACACCCGGGCATTTTCCCGCTTGGCTCAATCAAAATCATCCTAAATTGAATTGCGTCAACCAGAATGATTTTCTTGACCCAAAGAACATTCCCGTATTTAATTCCAACGCAGTCGAAGTCAACATTCACAGGCTTCCGGATCTTTCGGAACAATTCGTCCTCTTCTGCGACGACATGTTCATCACAAACAAAGTAAGCAAAACCGACTTTTTCAAAAACGGTCTTCCCTGCGACCAGGCAATTCTCAACAGTTTCGTTCCTCTCGGACTGTTCAGCTATATCGACTTTAACAACATGATGGCGATCAACAGGCATTTCAAGCTGAAAAAAGTCATGCAAGAAAACCGTTCCAAATGGTACAATCCTATTTACGGCGGCCAGAACTTTGCCAATTTCCTTTTCTCCTTTTGGAATGGTTTTGCACGATTTGTTTATCCGCATTTGCCCGTCCCCTATTTGAAGGAAACCTTCGAAAAGGTTTGGGAAGCGGAACCGGAACTGCTTTCTCGCACAAGCGAGGCCCGTTTCCGTTCCAGAGAGGATTGCAGCCATTTGCTCTGCCGTTACTGGCAATTTGCCACGGGGAAATTCAAGCCGGCCCCGGTTCTTGGGAAAAAATTCAACGTTTACAACGATCACAGCAAAAACCTTCCGATTTGCGAAGCAATTCTGAAACAGTCTTACAAGATGATCTGCATTAACGAATTCGAAAATCAGATCGATTTCGATGCCGAAAAGAAGGCTGTTCAAGACGCCTTTGAAAAAATCTTCCCTGAAAAATCCAGTTTCGAGCTCTAAATTCTCTCTTTAATACATTTCAAGCCTCAAAATCGCCGTTTTATCTGCCAGCAAACAGGAACTTTTCGTCCCAATTCTATATTTAAGGCGATTTGAGGTTTGTATGAAAAAAATTCTAACCGTCGGGGTCTTTGACCTGTTACACTTTGGGCACATGGAACTTTTCCGCAAGGCCAAGGCTCTCGGCGACCATCTGATTGTTGCCGTTCAAGATGACGAAAACGTCGTCAAGTTCAAACCGGGAACAAAACTGACCTACAACACGGAACAGCGTTGCTACATGGTCGCTTCGATCCGCTATGTAGATGAAGTGGTGGTGTACAAGAACGCAGAAAGCATCGTTCAAGAAGTCGACTTCGATGTTTTCGCCCGCGGCCCTGACCAGACAAACTCGAGCTTCCTCGCTGCCGAAAAATGGTGCGCCGCCCATCAAAAGGAAGTCGTCATCCTTCCGCGTACCGAAGGAATTTCCACTTCGCTGATCAAAGAAATTTTGAGCAAAAAATCATGAGAAAAATCGCTCCGCACGAAATCCGCGAAATTCAGATGTCCATTCTGGACGAAATCGCCCAACTCTGCAAAGAAAACAATCTCAAGTATTACTTGGCATACGGCTCTTTAATCGGATCGGTACGTCACAAAGGTTACATTCCCTGGGACGACGATGTAGACATCGCCATGACCCGCGAAGACTATGACAAGTTGCTTTCCATCTTAAAAGACGAAACGGCAAACAAGCCCGCATGGCTTTCGGCCATCGACGACACCGCCGCCGATTACTATTACCCGTTCGCCAAGGCGATCGACAACCGCACCGAAATCAAGAGCGACCGTCACCAAGGTTACCAGGGAATCTGGGTGGATATTTTCCCGATCGACGGTCTGCCGAATTCGATGTTCAAGGCGAAAGCCTTTATCTTCTTCTGCAGTTTCCTCCGCGTGGTGGGACTTGCGATGAGCACAGACTTTTCGTCCAAGACTCTCAGCAAGTGGACGCTTTTGTACAAGCGTTTCTTCTACGCGATTTCGACGATCATTGGAAAGAAGCGCGTCTGCCGTTTTGTGGAATGGGTTTTCCACCGTTACAAGATTCAAGATTCCAAGCTTGTCGCAATCCTCTTTTCAGGTCACAACTTTGACGCGATCTTTGAAAAGGAAAAGCTTTTGCCGCAGGCGGAATATCCGTTTGAAGACAGAACCTATACCGGCTTCAAAAATTACGATGCCTACCTGACGCAGTTATACGGCGACTATATGAAGCTTCCGCCCGAAGAAAAGCGCATCACGCACGATTTCAACGCTTGGTGGAAGGAATAGGCTTCGAGCTCTTTTTGTCGTAAAGCCACTGAAGTCCTAAGGCAGCGAGGGCGACCAAATAGGCAACGGCCTTCTGCCAAAGATTCAGTTCCACAATCTGCAAATTCAGCACCACGTAGCAGGCGATCAGCACGCAGATCCAAACGAAACGGTTGATGAGCTTGCTCGAATACGGCCAGAGCTTCATCTTCGCCAAATAAACGTTGTTCCAGATCATCGCGACCACGTTGTAGCAGAGCATCGAAAGCGCGGCGCCCACAAGGCCAAACGCCGGCACCAAAAAGTATCCCGACACGAGGGCAATTCCAAGCGAGAAGATATTCATCTTGAGCGTGTAAAGGCTTTTGCCAAGGCCGTTCATAATCACAATCGCCATGCCCCAGAATCCGGCGAGCAAATGCACCAGCAGCAAAATGCCGAGCGTTTCTGGCTGCACAATAAAGTCTTTACCCGCAATGTTCAAAATCTCGTTCGGGAAAAGGATAATGAAGAATCCGATCAGCAGCTGAATATACGTCACCATCGAAACGCAGTAAGAATACACCGGTTTTAAATCGGTATGCAAACGTTCCTTGTCCATTCCGGCGACAACAGGCGTGAGAATTGGGGTAAAGCCTACTCGGATTGTCTGCAAGGCATTCGAAATCGTCACCATGATGCCGTAAGCGCCCGCTTTTTCCGGCCCGAGGAAAAGCATCACCATCCAAAGGCTCGAACGAATGAGGAACGAAGAAACGAATTCGTTAAAACCGAGCGGTAAAGAATAAACGAGCAGAGCCTTGGAAATTTTCTTCACCGGAATCAAAGGCATTTCCGGGAACTGCTTGCGCACTAGAATAAAGTGCAGCAAAAAACCGCAGATCTGGCCGATCAAAAGGCCGAGCGGCAGCGCATGCGGAATTCCCAAAAAATGCATCACGATCGACGAAAGCGGAGAAAGCACCGCGACGAAGAACGAATTGATAAAGACCGCATTTTGCGGCTTGCGGTTTCCTTCCGAAGTATTGCTTAAAACATAGGAGACCGCATAGAACACGAGCGAAAGAGCATACCAAGGAAGTTCCTTGGAAATGAGTGGCGTAAAGGAACCTGCAAAAATCACCAGCGTACAGATCAGTGCCACCAGCGCCGCAACCCAGAAGGATTCCATCACCCCTTCGTGTGCCGGGCGACCGTTCAAACGGTTCTGCGGCAAATACCAGTACAAGCCTTTATCCAGGCCAAGCGTCGACGAACGTGAAATCGTCAAAAGAAGCGTTTGCGTCGAAACAAAAACACCGAAATCCGCCGCGCCAAAAATTCGGGCGAGCAAAATCGTGAGCAACGGGCCGCAAACCTTGAGAATGGTCCCGATGACATTGATGATCACGCTTTTCTTTAAGAATTTACTATCCGCTTCTAAATTGCTCATGGGCAAGCAAGATAGCTTTTTTGGTTTCGAGGCAAATACCCTTCTTCCTTAAAAAGATGTACTTTATCTAAGTTAAGGCTTTCTAACTCCTACGATTTTAGTTGACATTTAAGGCCGTTAAAACTACATTCCCACCGTAAAACAATTAACTCGACGAGATTACCATGAGCAAGGAAATGCTTTCGCTCGAAGCTTTTGAAGAAGCTTCCGAAGCGGTCAAAAGAGTCACGCTCGAAACGAAGCTGATCTATTCAGACTTCTATTCTAAGCGTACCGGTAACAAGGTTTATTTTAAGCCGGAAAATATGCAGCTGACCGGAGCGTACAAGCTTCGCGGCGCCTATTATAAAATCAGCACGCTTTCTCCGGAAGAACGCGCGAAAGGCTTGATTACCGCATCCGCAGGCAACCACGCTCAAGGCGTCGCCTATGCGGCAAAGGCTTATGGTGCAAAAGCGGTGATCGTGATGCCAACGACCACTCCGCTCATCAAAGTGAACCGCACCAAATCTTACGGCGCAGAAGTCGTGTTGTACGGCGACGTCTATGATGATGCCTGCGCCAAAGCCTTGGAACTTGCCAAAGAACACGGTTACACCTTTATTCATCCGTTCGACGATCTCGCCGTGGCGACTGGCCAGGGAACGATCGCCATGGAAATTTTTAAAGAGCTTCCGCTGGTCGACTACATTTTAGTTCCGATCGGCGGCGGTGGCCTTGCGACAGGCGTTTCGACACTTGCCAAGCTTTTGAATCCGAACATCAAAATCATCGGGGTGGAGCCGGAAGGCGCCGCCTGTATGCTGCGTTCTATCAAAGCGGGCCAAGTCACCACATTGCCGAACGTTGATACGATTGCCGACGGTACAGCGGTCAAAACGCCGGGTTCAAAAATTTTCCCGTTCGTCAGCAAGAACCTGGACGATATTCTCACCGTGAAAGATGAAGAACTCGTTCTCGCCTTCCTCGATATGGTGGAAAATCACAAGATGGTCGTGGAAAATTCGGGACTGCTTTCTGTCGCCGCGTTAAAGCAATTAAACGTCAAAGGCAAGAAGATCGTTTCGATCCTTTCGGGCGGTAACATGGATGTGATTACCATGTCGTCCGTGGTGCAGAAGGGCCTGATCTTGCGCGACCGAATCTTTACTGTCGCGGTGCATTTGCCGGACCGTCCGGGAACGCTTTCCAAGGTTTCGGACGTGGTGGCAAAGGCGAACGGCAACGTGATCAAGCTGGAACACAATCAGTTCTTTACGATCAACCGTCAGTCGGCTGTGGAACTTCAGATTACGATGGAAGCTTACGGCCCGGAACACAAAAAGCAGATTTTGAAAAAGCTTGACGAAGAAGGCTACAAGCCTCAAGTCGTGCGCACTCTGATCTAAGCTTTTTCCCGCAGATCCCTGGCGAATTCGGCGCCTTCCAAAAGGCCGCCCAAGAATTCGCAATAAGGGGTCGGAATGCCGTGCGCTTTTCCAAGCTCGCAGATCGTGCCGCAGAAAAAAGCGTTTTCCGTTTTACGACCCGCTTCCACATCCTGGAGCATGGAACATTTGCCGAGAGGCGTATAATTACACGTAATACGCAGATCTTCTTCCAAATGTTCTTCCGTGAGCGGGAATCCTTCGGCATTCGCCACGGCAATCACTTCACGGCCCACCTGACGGGCCATTTTTTGCATCACCGGGGAATGGAACCCGCCGAATGTAGAACGGCAAATCGCACCGAGCGAATTGAAGACCGTATTCATCAACAGTTTTTTCCACATTTCAAAACGGATGTTCTCGGGAACCTTGTGCGTCACATGTGCCGTTTCAAACAGGTTCGAAATCGCCTGCACCCGTTCCGAAATCCGATTGTCCTTTTCACCGAAAAGAATGATTCCCTTCGCAGCACAATCGATAACGCCGCTCTTGTTGATGGACTGCAAATTCACAATAAAGCCGTAGAGCGTTTTTTCTGCGCCAAAAGCCTTTTCAATTTCGACTTCGGAATGAACGCCGTTGAGCAGCGAAAGAATGGCCGTCTGCGGACCGACCGCCTTTTTGGCAACGTCCAGCGCTTCTTTCAACTGTAGATTCTTCGTGGCAAAAATCAAAAGATCAACCGGGAGAACTTCTTCCGGCGTCACATAGTGAAAGTCTATCTTTTTGCCGTTGATGAACATGCCGCTTTTTTCATAACGCGCCTTTCGGCCTGCATCCATGACGCAGTAGAGTTCCTTTCCGAGAACCGATTGCAGTTGTTCGGCGACGACTGCACCGACCGCTCCAAGACCGACGACGGCAACTTTTTGAATTTTTTGCATCTGAAAAGCCTCTAATCTTCTTCCGGGCAAGTGATTTCTGCAACGGATTCAATCGTATGGTGCAACTGGCGCACGAGCGGTGTATCCGATGCGGTATAAAGCATTTCTTTTCCCACACGGTGCGATTCGATCAGGCCCGCCGCCTTGAGAAGCCTCAAATGATGCGAAACCGCCGGGCTCGACATGCTCACGAGTTCCGCGATATTTGTCACGCATTCCTCGGCGTGGCAAAGCAACCAAAAAATGCGCAAGCGCGAAACGTCACCCAGCTGCTTCATGGCGTCTGCCACCTGAGTTGCCGCACGTTCTGTCGGCATGCGTTTCGCTAAAATCAGCTCTTTTTCAGTCACCGGATGTTCGTGATGCACCATTTTACCCTTCATCTAGATCCACTTTTTCTTTAAAATAGCAATATTCCGACGCAAATCGCTCCAAACGATTAAACATTTGCTTAATCATCTTGCCAAACCGCCTATTTAGAATTTATATTATAGGCAGTTCAATTAAACGATTGTTTAATCGTTATTTTAAGGTCAACGTTTGAAACTCGAGGTTTGAGATGAAAAAGAGTTACAAGATCGATGTGGACTGCCCGGTCTGTGCAGGCAAAATGGAAACCGCCGCCAAAAACACCGCCGGTGTCAAAGACGCTTCCGTAAATTTCATGCTGCTCAAGATGAAGGTGGAATTTGACGAAGGCGCCGATGAAGCTGCCGTGATGACCGCCGTCCGCGAAAACTGCAAGAAAGTCGAATCCGACTGCGAAGTCTTCTTCTAAAACTCCTAGACCGCAGCGATGCGGTCTTTTTCCTCTTTAGCATTCGAGAATTCCCATGAGCAAAAAGCAAAAGAAAAATCTGATTCGAATCATCACCGCCGCCGTGATGCTAATCGCGTTGCATTTTGTGCCTGTCGAAGGCTATCTGCGTTTTGCTCTGTATGTCATTCCCTATCTGATCGTCGGCTACGACGTACTGAAGAAAGCGGCGGAAGGCATTTGGCACAAGCAGCCGTTCGACGAATATCTTCTGATGGCGATCGCCACTTTAGGCGCCATTTGCCTTGGGCTGTTTAAGACAGGCGATTATGTCGAAGCGATCGCGGTGATGCTCTTTTATCAGATCGGGGAATGGTTCCAAGGCTATGCCGTGGGAAAGAGCCGACAAAATATTGCGAAGCTCATGGACATTCGCCCCGACTATGCAAACATCGAAACCGCAGACGGCAAGCTCGAACAAGTCGACCCGGACGATGTGGAAGTCGGCACGATCATCGTAGTGCAGCCGGGCGAAAAGGTTCCCATCGACGGTGTCGTCATCGAAGGTTCTTCAACGCTCAACACGGCCGCTCTTACCGGCGAATCTTTACCGCGTGATGTAAACGAAAACGACGAAATCATTTCGGGCAGCATCAATCTGAGCGGCGTCTTGAAAGTCCGCACCACCAAAGAATTCGGAGAATCCACCGTCGCCAAGATCCTGGAGCTCATCGAAGACGCGAGTTCCCAAAAGTCCAAATCCGAAAAATTTATTACCAAGTTCGCCAAGGTTTACACGCCGATCGTGACCCTTTCTGCACTTGCACTTGCCACGTTGCCGTCGCTCGTCCTGTTTGCGATCGGCAAAGATCCCCTGTGGACAGAATGGCTCTACCGCGCCTTGATCTTCCTTGTAATCAGCTGCCCGTGCGCTCTGGTGGTGAGCGTTCCGCTTTCCTTCTTCGCAGGCATCGGAGGCGCTTCGCGCGCAGGCGTTTTAATCAAAGGCGCGAACTATTTAGAAATCCTCGCCAAAACGAATACGCTTGTTTTTGACAAGACCGGAACCTTGACCAAGGGAAACTTTGAAGTCACCGCCATTCACCCGGAAAAGCTCGACAAAAAAGAACTGCTGCATTTGGCCGCTCACGTAGAACGCTACTCCAAGCATCCGATTGCAAACTCTTTAAGAAAGGCCTACGGCGATGAAGCAGACGGCTGCGAAGTCGATGACGTCAAAGAGATTTCGGGCCGCGGAATTCAGGCACTTGTCAACGGCAAAATCGTCTGCGTCGGCAACAGCAAAATGATGGATGACGTCGGAGCCAAATGGCACGAATGCCACCGCGTCGGCACCTGCATCCACGTTGCAATCGACGGAGAATACGCGGGTCACATCGTGATTTCCGACATCATTAAGGAACATTCCGAGCAAGCGATTTCCGCTCTCAAAAAACAGGGCATCCGCCAGATGATCATGCTGACCGGTGACACGCAAAAGGTCGCGGAAAACGTGGCAAACGCTTTGGGCATGGACGCCTTCTACGCAGAGCTTCTCCCGGCAGGGAAAGTTCAAAAAGTCGAAGAACTGTTGAAGGCGAAAAAGTCCCCCGTCGAAACCTTGGCGTTTGTCGGCGACGGCATCAACGACGCGCCCGTCCTTTCCCGTGCAGACATCGGAATTGCAATGGGCGCCATGGGCTCGGACGCCGCCATCGAAGCCGCCGACATCGTGCTGATGGACGACGATCCGTTAAAAATTGCGACCGCGATGAACGTGGCAAAAAAGTGCATGCGCATTGTGCATCAGAACATTATCTTCTGCATCACCATCAAAGTGCTCTGCCTTTTACTCGGTGCGTTCGGCTTTGCCAATATGTGGATGGCCATTTTTGCAGACGTCGGCGTGATGATTCTCGCCGTGCTCAATGCGGTCCGTAATCTTTGGGTCAGTCAAAAAGTTTAATAGTTGCGGGCAAAGTCCGCATCCATTCCGATCTGCCGTTTTAAATCGTCGATCGAATTGAACTTCTGTTCCGCACGAATGAACGTGAGCAAGTCCACGTCAATCATTTGACCGTAAATGTCTGCGTTAAAATCCAGAATGTGCGCTTCGACAGCCAGCGGTAAATCGCCAATCGAAGGCTGAAGTCCAATGTTCACCACAGCCCGGTGCGCAGACCCGTCTTGAAGCCGAACGACGGCGGCATAGGCTCCGTATTTGGGAATCAATTTGAACATGCCGGTCTGCACATTCGCCGTCGGAAATCCGATTGTTCTACCGATACGTTTACCGGCAACGACAATGCCATGCAAGCGGTATGGACGCCCTAAGAAAGTCGTTGCCCGTTCGACAGCGCCCTTTTCCAAAGCATCGCGAATACGGGAAGAGCTTAAGACTTCCCCATCCTTATACTTGGCAGAAACCTGAATCGCCGGGAGTTCGGGGAAGGTCTGCAAAATCGCATCAAAGCTTCCCTTGCCTGCAGCGCCAAAGCGGTGATCGTGTCCGAGCACCAAAAACTTCACATTCAGATTGTCTAAAATTTCGTTCTGGATAAAAGTCTGATACGGCTGTTCCGCCACTTCTCGCGAAAACGGAAGCGCCACAAAATCCAAACCGAGAGAACGCACAAACGCGCCCTTTTCTTCGGTGGTCGTGAGCAGCGCCGGATGACCGGGAATGCCGAGCACATGGCGCGTATGCGGTTCAAAAGAGATCACCGTCGGCACAAGTCCGTGCGCCTTCGCTTCGTTGCGAAGAATCTGGAAAATCTGCTGATGCCCAAGATGGCAACCGTCAAAATTTCCCACTGTTGCGGCACGTAGAACCTTGTCCGTCATCAGTCCGATCCCAGGTAGAATTTTGGAGCGAGCTTTCCATTTTCAAACGAGCAACCCGCCTTTAAATCGCCGTCCTTGTCGACGGCGAGAACCATATTCGGAGCGCCTTCTTCAATTTGGATTGGCTCCTTGTTCCACGTCATTTCACGGCCCTGACGCAAAGCTTCAACCTGCTTATCGGTTAAGCTCACCACGGGGAACTTCATGCAGTCCTGCGGCTTCATCAGGGAACCTTCGCAAAGCTCTTCCGACTTGACTGCATCTGCCACATTCAAGTGTCCAATGCGCGTCCGGCGAATTCCCGAAACCGCACCGACCGTTCCCAAGGCCTTCGCCATATCGCGAACGAGCGAACGGATATACGTTCCCTTGGAACAGTCACACGAAAACCGATACGAGCTACGGATACGGCCCGAAATGCCTTCCGGAGCTTCGCACTTGCCTTCAAAACGCAAATTCTTGATCGTAATTTTGCGCGCCTTGAGTTCCACATCACGGCCTTTGCGCTTCAAATCCGAAGCGCGCTTGCCGTTCAGCTTGATCGCGCTAAAGTCCGGCGGAACCTGGTCAATTTCACCGATGAACTGTGGCAAAATCTGGCGCACCGCTTCTTCTGAAATCGGTTCCGAACACGGATCCTGTTCAGCAAGTTCCCCGTCCCATTCATCCGTGATCGTCGAATAGCCAAAATGCGCGCAGAACGAATACGTTTTTTCGCCCGCTTCCACAAACGGCAAAAGACGAGTCGCTCTGCCAACTGCAGCCACGATCAAACCGGATGCTCGCATATCGAGCGAGCCCGCATGACCGACGCGACGCGTCTTAAAAATCTTGCGAATAGGGAAAAGGGCGTTACACGAGGTAACACCCGCTGTTTTATCTAAAAGAATCAGTCCAGAAGGAGGAAGGTTAGAGTTCACCCTGTTCCTTTAATTCTGCGAGAATTTCTTCGATATGCATCGCATGGTCAAGGCTTTCGTCCAGCTGGAACGAGAGCTGCGGGATCTTGCGAATCTTCAAAGCTTTGCCGAGGTACGTGCGAATAAAGCCCGCGGAATTGCGGAGTCCAATCAAGGACGCCGCCTTTTCACGATCGGAACCGAGCACGGAAATATAAACTTTCGCATAGCTCAGATCGTTCGTGATTTCCACACGGCTAATCGTCACAAAACCGATCCGCGGATCCTTCAAGCCCTTCATCAGGAGCTTGCTGATTTCTTCGCGGAACTGTTCGTCCAAACGGACGGTACGCGGCACACGGCGGTTGGAATGACTGTGAGAATTACGAGGCATTAAGCATCCTTTTCTTCAGCAGCCTTCTTCGCTTCTGCAGCGGCCTTGGCGGCAGCTTCATCACGTGCGACGTCTGCGAGTGTACGGGCAACGGTAACTTCCTTGAAGAACATAAGCATATCGCCTTCCTGGAGGTTGTCATAACCCTTAAGACCGATACCGCATTCAAAGCCGCGGGCAACAGACTTCGCATCGTCCTTGTGACGCTTGAGCGACTGGACCACGGTAGAACCGAGTTCGACACCGTTGCGATAAACATGCACATGGCTGTTGCGGTCGACTTCGCCATCCGTAACCATACAGCCGGCGATGATACCGACCTTCGGAATCTTGAACAGCTGACGGATTTCCGCTTCGCCGGTGAGCTCTTCACGAGTCGTCGGCTTCAAGAGGCCTTCCACCGTGTTCTTGATATCGTCGATGATTTCGTAAATGATGCGGTAAGTCTTGATCTGAATGCCTTCCTTCTGAGCCATTTCACGCACAGAGAGCGACGGCATCAAGTGGAACGCAACGATCACAGCCTGAGAAGTCGAGGCGAGCAAGATATCGGAATCGGTAATGGCACCGACGCCCTTGCGGATAATGTTGACCTTGACTTCGCTGTTCGACAGCTTTTCAAGGCTTGCAGCGATAGCTTCAGAAGAACCACCCACGTCTGCCTTGATAATCAAATTGAGTTCAGAAACCGTACCGTTCTTGACGCCTTCATAAGCGGATTCGAGAGAAATCGACTTACGAGCGCGGAGATCGCGTTCACGGGCAGCCATACGACGCTTGGAAGCGATTTCACGTGCGGTCTTTTCATCTTCCACCACGCTGAGTTCGTCACCCGCCTGCGGAGTACCGTCAAAGCCGAGGACCTGGCACGGAGCGGACGGACCCGCTTCCTTCATCTGCTTGCCGCGATCATCGAACATGGCACGGACACGACCGGCATAGACACCGCAAACAAACGGGTCACCGATGTGGAGAGTACCGTTCTGAATCAAGACGGTTGCCATAGAACCCTTACCCGCATCGAGCTTGGATTCCACGACCGCGCCACGGGCACGTGCGGACTTCGAAGCCTTGAGTTCCAAGACTTCCGCTTCGAGAGCGAGGGTTTCCAAAAGTTGCGGCATACCCTGACCGGTACGAGCCGAAACTTCGATACAGCTCACGTTACCGCCCCACTGTTCCACTTCGACGCCACGTTCAGCGAGCTGAGCGCGGATCTTGTCCGGGTTTGCAGTCGGAAGGTCAATCTTCGTGATGGCGACGACCATCGGCACCTTTTCACGGTGAGCGAGTTCAATCGATTCCACCGTCTGCGGCATCACCATGGAGTCCGCAGCGACAACGAGCACGATCACGTCCGTCACCTGGGAACCGCGAGCACGCATTGCGCTAAATGCTTCGTGACCCGGCGTATCAAGGAACGTCACCTTGCCCACAGAAGTCGTGACTTCGTAAGCACCGATATGCTGAGTAATACCACCCGATTCGCCCGACACCACATGGGTCTTACGAATCCAGTCGAGAAGAGAAGTCTTACCGTGGTCCACGTGGCCCATCACGGTAACCACAGGATGACGCGGTTCGAGGTCTTCGGCCTTTTCTTCTTCCACGCCGAGGACTTCTTCTTCATATTCTTCCATCAGCTGCGCTTCATAGCCGAATTCGTCGGCGAGAACCTGAATCGTTTCAAAGTCCAAGCGAGCGTTGATGGTGACCATCATGCCCATTTCCATGCACTTTGCAATGACACGGGCGGGCATCTGATCCATCATACCGGCGAGTTCGCCGACCGTGATGAAGTCAGAGGTCTTCAAAATCTTTTTCTGTTCACCGTCGTTCGAAGCGGCCTTATCCTTGTGATAGACCTTCTTCACCGGGTTCTTCGAGAGCGAAGCCATCACGCGGGAAACGTTCTGACGGATCGAATCCTGCTGTTCGCTCTGATCGAAGCGGTTGTCCTTGCTATCGCGACCGTTCTTGCCGCCGTGCTTGTTTTTGCCGAAGCGGTCATTGTTACCGCCGCGGTTCTGGCCCGGCTTGCTGTTGTTGCCAAAACGGTTGTTGCTAGCGCCATTCGCATTGTTCTGCGCATTGGCAAAAACGTCTTGCATGTTCTGACCCGGGAAACGCGGACCGCGGGACTGACCACCGCCAAAAGAACGTGCACCACCATTATTACCATCCCCGTTACCACGGTAATGGTTGTTGTTGCCTGCGCCACCGCGGTAGTTACCGCCGTTTGCACCCGGTCCAAAGTGACCGGTATAGCCCTGACCGGAACCGTTATTACGAGAACGGTGCTGAGCAGCGGCCTGCTGGCGAGACTTTTCAATACGAGCGAGGATTGCGGCATCCGGCTTAAAGACCTGAGCCTTCATTTCGACCTGGCGAAGTTCACCCACCGGAGCAGCCTTCACAACGGAAGCGGCCGGGTTTGCAGCCGGAGCAGCCGGCTTCGGGGTCACCGGAGCGGCAGGCTTTACAGCGGCAGGAGCTGCCGGAGCAGCGGGCTTTGCGACAGGCGCAGCAGCCGGAGCGGCAGAAGCCGGGGCAGCAGGCTTAGCGACAGGTGCAGGAGCTGCGGGCTTCGGAGCTTCCACCGGAGCCGGAGTCGGCTTCACGGCAGGCGCCGGAGCAGCGGCAGGAGCCGCCACAGATGCTGCGACAGGCGCCACCGGAGCAGCAGGAGCTGCCGGAGCCACCGGTTTTGCGACAGGGGCCGGAGCAGGCTTCGGGGCGGCAGGCGTCACCGTCGTCTTCGTCACCTTAGCGGCAGCCGGACGTGCGGTCGTCGAACGCGTCACCTTCACCTTTCCACCCATAAACTTACCCGTAATCGTACGGCGTCCAGTCAAGGTCGACGGAGTCGAAGGCTTAGCCGGCGTTTCGGCTTCTTTTTCTTCCGTCGAATTCTTTTTCAAATTCTTGCGGAGACCGCTGGCCTTCGCCTTACGAGCGTCAGCCTTTGCCTTTTCTTCCATCACTTGAGCTTCGATCGAAGCAAAAGCCATTTGGGGAACTGGGGTAAACGGCGTCAACACCTGCACTCCATTTTCGTGCAACAGTGCAACGACTCGACTGGCATCTACGCCATGTTTCTTGGCCCATTCACCCGGGGTGATTTTGATTTCATTACTCATCTATGCTTTTGCTCCAATAAGCTTCTATTCCTTAAACCTGACCTTCCTGATCCGAATTTTCTTCAGCCGACACAGCTTCATCTGCCGGTGCCGGTTCGACTTCGCTAGGAGCTTCATCCTTGAACAAGGCGGCTTCGTGAGCGCGGAGTTCTTCTGCCTTAGCGATTTCACTCGGACGAGCGGTCAAGATTTTCTGCTTCTCTTCATCGCTCTTTTCGGACCATTCCTTTTCTCCAAACACGTCGAGATCACGTTCCACGAGCTGGGAAGCGAGCTTGACGTTCTGACCGTTACGGCCAATTGCCTGGGCGAGGTCTTCGTCAGCGATCACGATGACGATGCGACGGATGCCCGGGATTTCAAAGTACTTCACGATATTCGCCGGAGAAAGGGCGTGGCGAATGAACGTGATCAGATCCGGATCCCAGTGAACGATATCAATACGTTCGTTACCGAGTTCACGGACAACAGCCTGAACGCGAGCACCCTTCATGCCGACGCAGGCGCCGACCGGGTCAATACGAGCATCGCGAGCGGCAACGGAAATCTTAGCGCGGTAGCCCGGATCACGGACAACACCACGGATTTCCACTGCGCCTTCGAAGATTTCAGGCACTTCCTGGCGGAAGAGTTCATAGAGGAACATTTCGCTTGTACGGGAAAGGATCACCTGGGCACCGTTCTTGGCGGAGTCGGCGACGTCCTTGATGACAGCCTTCACGGAGCTGCCCTGAGCAAAGCGTTCCTTCGGGAGCTGTTCCTTGAACGGGAGAACAGCTTCGGTCTGACGACCGATCGAAACAATTGCGTTGCGGCTTTCGATGCGGAGAACTTCACCGTTCACGATCGAGCCGATACGGCTACGGTAGGTGTCCACGATCTTGCTGCGTTCTGCATCGCGAATACGCTGGATGAGGAACTGCTTTGCAGTCTGGATTGCCTGACGGCCGAATGCGGAGACCGGGAGTTCCATTTCGAGGTGGTCGCCCGGCTGGACGTCCGGGTTCAAGTCGCGAGCCTGTTCGACGAGCATGTAGTGTTCGTCCATTTCCTGAACGGTTTCTGCATCGAGCGACGGGTCGTAGTCCGGATAGTCGTCCACAATGTCGACGACGAGAGCGATCGAAATTTCATTCGTTTCGCAGTCGATCTTCACATCAAAGTGCTTGTCGATGTTCAGATACTTGCGAGCTGCCGTAATCAAGGCATCCTTCAAAGCGCCTTCGACGATAGAGTTGTCGATGTTCTTTGTATCGACGACGGTCTTGAACGCATCGAGCAAATTGATCTGGGGTTCCTTATTCTTCGTTGTCATAAGAGCCTTTATTTTAGAATTGAACTTCTACTTTGGCAGAGAGGATCTCGGACCGAGGAACCAAGACCGCGTCTGTCACGCCTTTTACAGACAGGGTTAAATTCTGTTCATCCACCGCGGTCAGAGTGCCGGTAAGCGGCTTGCCGGTTTCACGGGTAATGCGCAACAGCTGGTTCAGGTTGCGTTCAAAATCGCGAGTGGACTTGAGGGGACGGTCGATCCCGGGAGAAGAGACTTCCAGGGTAAATGCGCCTTCGATGAGGGATTCATCCTGGTCCAGTGCATCGGAAAGACGACGGCTCACCGCCGCACAATCTTCCACGTCCACACCGTTTGCCTTATCAATATAGATGCGAAGGACTTCGCGTTTGCCAGCCTTGAACATGTCGAATTCGACAAGTTCAGCTCCAACGGCTTCACAAGCCGCGGCAATCAAGGAATTCAGTTTTTCCCGGTTATCCAAAAACACCTCATAAAAGAAAGGATCGTTTACATAAACGAGCCGTCAACAGCAACAAATAGAGAAAATTTGACGGAATCGGGCAACTGAGCGGTTCCAAATTAGGGCATTTTGGCCTTGATTTGGCAATTATCCATCTCAAATCCGAAAAATATCTATCTTTGGAGCATGCTTTCGACAATCCTCTGCATTTTGGCAAGTCTCATCGGCACAGCCGTCACCGTCTTCTATTTTAGACGGAACTTGATCCGTATTGCAGAAAAAAACAAGACGATCGAAAGCAAGCCGAAGCGCGTGATGAATTACCCGCTGACGGTTCTCTGGTACGGCTACCTGCTCGTCTTTTTCGTAGGTCTTTCCGTCAATAACCTGATTTTTGATTAGTCTCCGCCTTGGCTTCGCTCCAAAGAGCGAGCAATTCCTCGGGAGAAAGTTCCCGCAGGGATTTTTCGGCGTATTGGGCCTTGGCGAGCTTTTCCAGGGTGCGGAAGCGGGCGTCGAACTTGTGCGTGGCGCGGTTCAAGGCGGTTTCGGCGTTCAGCCCGACGTGACGCGCCAAGTGGCAGAGCGTAAACAGCAAGTCGCCGAATTCTTCTTCCATGCGGTCGCGGTTCGGATCTTCTTCTGTCGCCTTCTTGTATTCTTCCAAGAATTCGTTGTACTCTTCGTGAACCTTGGCAAAGACCGGTTCGTTTTCCTTCCAGTCAAAGCCGTTTTTGGCGGCGCGGCGTCCCATGTCCTGGGCGCGGGCAAGCGTCGGCATACTGCGAGAGACTTTGTCCATCACAGACTTGTCCTTCATTCCCACGTTGTTCTTTTCCGTCGCCTTGATTTCTTCCCAGCGTTTCGAAACCTCGCCCGCATTTTTCACATGGGCATCGCCGAACACGTGCGGATGACGGCGCATCATCTTGGCGCAGATCGCATCCGTCACATCATCAATGTCAAAGTCGCCGCGTTCGCTGGCAACCTGGGAATGAAACACCACCTGAAAGAGCACGTCGCCGAGTTCTTCGCACATGTGCGCCTTGTCATTCGCCTGGGCCGCGTCGATAAATTCCGAAGATTCTTCAATCAAATACGGGAGAAGGCTCTGCGTCGTCTGCTTTCTGTCCCACGGGCAGCCATCCTTGGAACGGAGCCGCTGCATAATCTTTACCAAATCTGCAAAGGAATATTTCATGGAAATCAAAACTAATAATTTCCCCGTCCAAGAACTCAAGCGCAAAGACTTCCCCGCCGCCCTCCGCGAAATTCCAGGCGCCCCCGAAGTGCTCTATTACCGCGGAACCCTGCCGAGCTTTGAAAAGTCCTGGATCGGCATGGTCGGCACACGACGCGCAAGCGATTCCGCCGAAGAAATTTGCCAAAAGCTTGTGCAAAGCCTCTGCGGAACCGACGCCGTCGTCGTATCGGGACTCGCCCAAGGGATTGACAGTTTCTGTCACAGCGCAGCAATCCGGTTTTCCATTCCGACAGTCGCGATTATCGCCCAGGGAATCGAAGCGGAAATCACCGGATCGCGAAAAATTCTCGCGCACAAAATCCTCGAATCCGGCGGGGCAATCGTTTCGGAATATCCACACGACACAGCGTCCCTCAAATTTATGTTCCCAACGCGGAACCGCATCATCGCAGGGTTTTCCAAGAGCATCACGATCGTCGAAAGCAAAAAACACGGCGGCGGCATGATCACCGTGGATTACGCCCAAAAATTCGGACGAAAGATTCTTGCCGTACCGGGGAACCTGCTTTCTTCAAATGCCCAAGGTCCGCTCGAATGCCTCGCTTTAGGCATCGCCACTCCTATTTGGAAACCCGAAGATTTTGCGGACCTGAGCGGTACAAAACGCCTCACCGACATCACGCCACGGGACCTTCCCCACATGGGCATCCAAATCCGCGAAGCCGCCCAAGAACTCTTTTCCCAAAATGCAGGATTTACCCACTCTTTAGACGAGTTATGCACAAGTTCCTCTCTTCCGATTTCGGAGCTTTTAGCTATATTGACAGAGCTGGAAATCGTGGGGCTCGTCCATTCCAAAGACGGGAACGCATTTCACTTTTCATCAGCGGAGTAATCTTTGAATATTCGGAAGCGTCTTATCCAACTCACCATCACGGCGGTCGCCACCATTTTAGCGGCGATGGCGTGGTCGTTTTCGTTTGGAGAAACGGGGCTTTGGAATCAGCACAAGCTGAAAAAGCAGATTGCTCACCTGGAATTTGAAACCGATTCTCTGAAAAAGATTCTGGAATTTCGCAAGCACGAAGGCGAACGCCTTCAAAAGGATTCCTTCTACATCGAATCCATTGCCCGCACCAAGTTCGGCATGTCCAAAAAAGGCGAAGCCGTCTATCAGTTTATCGACGACTGATTCGCCTTTCTTTTTTCACTTTACCAGATAAAGAATCCGACGCCCGCAAGAACCTTATGCGAGACGCCTTTGATCTTTTTATAGCCAAAGTCATGGTCCAGGAATTGAGCCATATACTTGACGCGCAAGGAAATCGAATTCAGCGGAGCATGTACATTCCGAGAGGCGATCGTGAGAAGGCGAACTTCACCCGCTGCCCCTAAAAGGTATTCGACGGAATTTTCATGCTTCACATGTTTTCTTAAACGGTAGTAGTTGTTGTTCGGCTTATCGGCGTAGTAGTAATAATCGTTATTGTCATCCGGCAAAATGGATTCCGCCGAAGCGATTCCTACAAACGGTTCAAGCTTTACATAGCGACTGTCAAACGCGACAAATCCAAGACTGATACCGCCCGAGTAAACGTAAAGGTCGCTGTCTTCTTCCCAAAGTACGTCCGAGAACTGACGGTTGTTACGCGTTTCCAAAGTGCCAAAGGAAAGGAACGGGGTAAAGACAAAGCGGGAAATCTGGATGGGAACCGCGGCGTAATAGCTCCAGTACTTGTGATGGAATTCATCCTTCAAGTCTCCGGCGAGCATTCCGATGCCGCTCAAGAATTCAAAGCCGACGCCGCTTGTGTACAGGTGGTTCTGAATCGGATCGTTCGAAGCCTTTGCTTCGTTGGAAGCGCGCTTTTGCAACGGTTCTACAAAGTTCGCTTCGAGCCATGCGCCGTTTTCGTTCGCCGGATATTTAGCGACAAAAGCAGAACCTGCCGAAGAAACCTTTTGAATGGTCGAAGCCTCTGTGCGGCCCCAAGATGCGTTAAAGACGACCGGGACAAACGCAGGAGCGGCATCCTTGTAGAAGGTTTCGACAGACGAGTTCTGAATTTCGAGAACAAGGCTGTCGATTTGAGAAGCCGTTTTGGGGAAATTGTCCGCGAGATAGACGTACAGTTCATCTTGAATCAGGCGAGCCGAGCGCAAATTGTTGCTGCGGGCATCGACGACGCATTGATCTTCATACGTCACCGCCTTTCTCGCCTTCGGCGCGAACAAGCGGCGTTCCTTGACCAAGGTCGTGAGCGCCGAATCGTATGCGGCCGCATGCATATAGGCCAAGCCTTCTTCCATTCCGCTGAACGGGCAGAGCACGGACGAATACTGGGACCGTAAATATTCAATCGTCTGAACGGCCTGTTCCTTGTTATGCGAAATCAAAGCCTTTAACAAATAGGAACGGGCACGGCGAACCATTTCACCTGCAGGCATCGGCTCCGCAAGGATCGCCTGTTCAATATTCTGAGGCGCAACCATATCCTGCACAGGTGCCGCTGTATCTGTAGCACTTACCACCGTATTCTGCACAGGCGCCGCTGTATCTGCAACGTTTACCGTCGTATCCGCCGGCAAAGCGACAGCCGCTACAGTTGAATCGTTTTCAGCGAAAAGGCTCGCCGCCAAAAGCAAAGAGAATAAAATCGTTTGACGCATAGTCAAAAGATAATCTTTTATACGGCAACTTTGCATGTTAAAGTGGAGCCGGCATGATGAGATTGCACAACCAAACCAATGTCCCGACAGTGGCCGGCTTCCACTCGATAATGAACTGTTGAATCCGACGATTTCGAATCCTGTTTGGAATTCAGCACGTTTTCATGCTCGCTGGTCCCCCCTGCGACATTTTCTCCACAAGAAACAAATGCCAGCAGACCCCCCAAAACAACAAAACGAAATAGCCATCGAATCATTTTTTTGCGATACTCTCTCCTTATAGAACTCCATCCGGAGAATGCCCCGTCGGAAAAATTTGGACTGCAACTTGAATTACATTATCTCCATTCAAATCATTCAACGCTAGCGCCGTAATGCGGTTCTTGAATTTTTCCGCTTCCGCAAGGATTCTCCAATAACATTCCTTCGAAACCCCTAAAGTGACCCCTCCCACAAAACGCTTATTTCGATCCAATGAAAGAAGTGCCTCGGATGCCTTTCCAAGCATTTCCCGGTGATAATGCACCAAAGCGGAACGTTGCTTGGGAGTTCCACTGCGCACAGAACGGTGGGTTTCTACCCAACGTCCACAAGCGTCTTTACGAATAAAATGGTAACGCGATAGAATAAGAACAGCCGATTTCGCTTCGCTTTCCGTAATCGGCGGGTAAACAGATCTGCCGAGCAACGCATAATCATCCCGAAAATCAAAAAGCGTCACCAGTTCCCGAACCACAGGCATATACCAATGCCGGTAATACTCGGAAAAACCCTCATTGATTTTCACAGGGCAAACAGAACCCCGCAAAGCGGCCAATTCCTGCAAATAATGCTTCTTGGACACCTCTTTATCGGCCTGGCAATATCTTACAAGCAAAATCCAGAATTCAAGATCCGCCCCTTGTAACCCGATCGCCTTCCCCACGACGTCCACGGTCTTTTCGCTCAGATTTCTTTCCCCGAGCATGACCTGGCGTAAAAAATTTGGATTGGATATTTTTGCCCGCAAAGCAATCGCACGCCACGAAAAGCTCGCACGATTTCCGCAATCATGCACATCCTTCAAATACTCTCGATAATCCCTGTATTCGAACACGCTTTTCATGCGAGGATAAATCTAGCCTAGAACACTTCTTTCTATAAGATTCCATAATAAAATCCGTATTCTACCTGAATACGGATTTTATTTCCCCTCTCACGTTGCAACCCATTGGTTACAACGTCAATTACGCATAAATTTCTTCTTGAATCGCAGAAATCACTTCATTGCGAATTTCGACCGTCGGAGCGTCGCCAAAGTCATAGCTTCGACGAACCCAGTCCCCACGGTCATTTAAAATACCGCCCCATGCGATATCATCCATTTGACAAGAAGTTCTCGACATCAGCGACAGGTGACGCGTTAATTCCCCTGTATAATAAACAGTTCCATCTTTCGCGACGATAAACGTATATCCTTCGCGATCCAATCCAACAGCATCAATTTTTTTTACCATAGTCTCTCCACCACCATTTTGTTTAATAACCTTTACAAATGTATATAGAAATAAAAAGAAATCCTGCGATATATATCACAGGATTTCAAAAAGCTGGCGGATCGAACCCCGAACTTACCAGGAGGGGAGCAATGATAGAGTTGTTAGAGGATTTACCTTTCCGCCAAATTCTACATGTATAATATAGAATCGTAGCGTATAGGCACACTCTTATTTATTGCTTATTTTTTCACCTTACGTGCCACAGCCGGTTCCTCGCGGAAATCGATATGGCAATGCGGTTCAAATCGGAAACCACCGCGGCGATGGCGATTCAAGCTCATCACGTCGGAAACCTTTTCCAAATGATCCACGACACGGTTCAAGCGGCTTTCAAAGTTCGGGTTCACCGGGTCAATACAAATTTCCGGATCACGCTTGAATTCGCGGTTTTCGAATTCTTCACGACCCGTCTTCGAATATTCACGCAGCACGTTGCGAAGAATACGAGCCGGCACGTTGCGCATCAAATGCTTTCCGTTCACCGAAATCGAATCGTCTGCTTCGTAGTAAACGATTTCTGCCACATGGTTGATCTTGTGGAGAAGTTCGTCGTGTGCCTTCTGAACCGGCGGCCACACACTGTATTCTTCTTGAACCAGGGAAGAAATCAGGCCCGCAAACGGATCCTTGGTGCGAACGTCCTTCGTATAAATGAATTCCGCAATGGAAACCGGAGCGCCGTAGTAGCGATCCTTATACAGAAGATGCGTACCCGTGAACGTATCGATCACATCGGTGTCTGCACGAACGCAAAGCTTATCGCCGAGATTGTCAACGCCCAAATTGATCGGAAGCTTTTCAATGCATTCCGAGAACTTGACGATTTTACCCACAGCAATCCCGCTGACATAGAACGTGTCGCCTTCCTGGCTTCCTGCCAAACGGCCGAGCAAAGCTTCTTCTGCAGAACACACGCAAGAACGCTGGTTGATGGATTCATAAGCAGGGAGATCCAGCAGGCAAGGTGCTTGCTGTAAAGAACGCAACAACCATGCAGAATAGACCGCAGCCGGATGATTGGCTCCGTTATCGAGACCGATTAAAAAGTCATGGCGATTATCCCCGTCTACCGGTCCTTCCACAAAGCGAAGATCTTCGTGGAACAGATTGCGCTTTTCATTGCAACGCAAAATGCCCTGACGCTGGTCCTGCATTTCATAGAAATCATGAATGTACGGGAGATAAGAACGCAAAATAGCGCGTTTTGGAACAGAATTCAAATGTTTCAGTTTTTCGAACATGCGGTCGGCAAAGGTGTCGAGATTTTCACCCTTGGAGAGCAACCAGTTCGAGAAGCCTTCGATGATGAGAGCGTTATCTTCAACGCTCACCATTTCATCTTCCTGCCAGGCATTTTCAATCAATTTCCGGCTGGAAATGCTTGCATTTTGGACTAAAGGAACCAAATCTTCCGTACGATACGAAAGGAGAAGCTCGCTATACGCCAATTTCAAAAAAACATTCGGTATTTTATTTTCTGTATCCTGCATACTTATAATTTACTTTTTTTTGCATCCTTTGGTTACACTCCCATCAGGATAGCGTGCATTTTGCCGCCTTTTTTGCGTTTTTTTGCAGTTTTCTATATTTTTTGCCATGGAAAATTCCCGAATTCATGCACTTCCCGAAGACGTCATCAACCAAATCGCCGCAGGCGAAGTGGTGGAACGCCCCGCATCCGTCGTTAAAGAATTGATGGAAAACGCTTTAGATGCAGGAGCTTCCCGCATCGAAGTGCAGATTTCGGACGGAGGAAAATCCTCTATTTTAATCCGTGACAACGGTTGCGGTATGTCGGAAGCGGATCTCGACATGTGCTACTTGCCGCATACGACGTCCAAATTAAAAACCGCCGAAGATCTTTTTCATTTAGCGACAAACGGCTTCCGCGGAGAAGCGGTCGCATCGATTGCTGCGGTTTCAAAGCTCACCATTACAAGCCGTGAAGAAGACGCGGCCGAAGCGCACCAAGTGCATTTAACCGGCGGCACGCCGGACTGCAAAGCCACGGACGCTTCTCCCCGAGGCACGAGCTTTCTCATTGAAGACTTGTTCTTTAACGCGCCCGTGCGCAAGACCTTCCTCGGTAGCGATACCTTAGAAGCTTCGCGCATTCTCGACACGGTGACGCGCCTTGCCATGGCGAACCCGAACGTCCGTATTGATTATAAAGTAAACGGACGCGATGTTTTTACGGGCGTTGAAGGAAACGATTTGCGCAGCCGTATCGCCGAAGCTTTGGGCGCAGGAATTGCCCGCACCATGCTCCCGGTCGATTATGAAGAAGCGGGCATTCGCGTTTCGGGCTTTGCCGTTCCGCCGGATGCTTTAAAGAACAAACGAAGCAAACTTTATTTTTATGTACAAAAGCGTCCAATCTGGAATCCGGTGATGACGAAGGCCGTGACGCGGGCTTATGAGCCTTATGGTTCTACGAACGCTCCGATCGCCGTTCTCTTTTTGGAAATGGAAGACGTCGCTGTGGACGTGAACGTGCACCCGAACAAGCGCGAAGTGCGATTTGCAAACGAAAACGATGTTTTTCTCGCTGTGCACCACGCCATTCGCGATGCGTTCCAAAAGCCGGAAGAAGATCATCCGACGATAAGCCTTGAAGAGATTACAGCTCCGAGCCCGATGCCGAGCGCTCCCGCGCCGAGCATGCCGACGCTCCACCCCGAGCCTCTCTTTACCCGGAAGGCTCCTGCCGCAGAACCGGCACCGTCTTTGCCCGAAAAGGAAAGCGCTCCCATGCCGATGCCTTTCCCCTGCCCCAAGCCCGCGGAAAAAACGGTTCGGGAAAAGCCTTCGAAGTACCGCTCCGACGATCCGGACGATATCATCCAAGATCTTTTCTCGTTGCCGGAAAACGGCAACATTATTCCGCTCACGCCGCAGAATCTGCGTCCGCCCACTCGCATGGACAAGTCGACGCCGCCGCAATTCTTTCAGCTGGCAAATACATACCTTGTGTGCGAAGACAGCGAAGGTCTTTTGTTAATCGATCAGAATGCAGCGCATCAGAGAATCCTGTATGAACAGGCTTTGAATTCTTTAGGCGCGCAAGCGGCTCTGGAAAGTCAGGAACTGCTCTTTCCCGAAATTGTGGAATTTTCGGCAGCGGAAGCGAGCGTGATTCCGAGCCTTCTCGAAACCTTTGACCAGCTGGGCTTCCATTTGGAGCTTTTTGGCAAAAATACTTACCAGCTCCGCGGTACGCCTCGCGATTTGCCGTTCTCCCGTTCCGTGGAATCTTTAAGGGAGCTCGTTTCGGCGGTTTTTGAAGGGGATGATCCGGGAAATCCGTCCCAGGAAACGCTGGCAAAGGCTTGGGCAAAGAGCAACGCGATCCAGGCTGGGGACAAGCTCAGTACCGAAGAAATGACGCAGCTGATGGCGTCCCTTCTCACGACCCAGGATCCGATGAGTTCGCCAAGCGGACGTCCGACCTTGATGCGGCTTCCATTGAGCGAAATTCATAAGCGTTTCAAGCGCTAGTTTGTATATTAATCCTATTGTGAGATATTTGCGTTCTGTTTCTTTTGCCGCCCTGGCAATTTGCAGTTCCGTTTTGGCGACGGAACTCAGTTTTTCGGGCAATAACAGCGACATTCATTGGAAAGCCGCTTCGTCTGCCCATTTTAATTATGCGTACCCGGCTGAGTACAGCACTCATGCGGGGATTGTCGCGTCCACGGCGGAAGCGGTTTACGATTCGATCGTTTCCCGGTACAAAATCGAGATGCCGCTCAAGATTGACGTTTCGCTGCAGAACGCTCTGTACGCAAACGGTTCTGCGGTGCCGAATGAAAATGCGGTGAACCTGTTCCTTTCGAACTGGGATTTTAAGATCCGCAGCACGCACCCTTGGATTTCGGATGTGGTGACGCATGAATTTTCGCACCTCGTGAGCATTGAAAGCGGAAGCAAACTCCCCTACTGGGTTTACGGGCTTCAAGTCTCTTACATCGATTATTACAACGAGCGCAATGTCCAGAACGCAAGCGTCGTTTTACCGTTTACTTTGCAACCGCTTTGGTTCGCAGAAGGCACGGCCCAGTTTGAATCTTCCCGCATGGGTTTTGACGGCTGGGATTCGCACCGCGATATGCTTTTGCGCGTAGCCGCGTTGAACGATGATCTTTTGGACCTCGAATACATGCACGACTTTGCGGACAATTCCCTGGATGCGGAACTTGGTCCGTACACGCAGGGATTTTCCCTGGTGCGTTATATCGATGCCAAATACGGTCCCGAAGCCATGCCAAATATTTGGTCAGAGCTTTCAAAGCCTTACCGCGTGACGCTTTCTGCCGCAATCAAAAAAGTTCTCGGCATCGATGAAGAAACGCTGTACAAGAATTGGAAAGAAGAAATCACCGCGCACTACAAGGAACAGGAAAAGAGCCTTGGCGTTCTCGTGACCGGTAAAAAATGGACGGAAGACGCCTTCTACAACGATTTTCCGATAATCGCCGGCGGAAACATCTACGGCGTTTCGAACTTTGGAGGCCCTTGGTTCGACGGAGGCATTTTTAAGATTCCGACCCACGCCGAAGACTCAACAACAGTGACGGATTCCGCTTCGGGCATAACCATTACCGTGCAGGATTCGATCATTGACCTTGCGAACTTTGCCAAGAGCGGTTTCAAACCGGAAAAGCCTTGGTTCGACAAGGGCATTTCTGTTCGCGAAATTCCAGGCCGCGGCCCGGTCCTCGCTTATACCACTTACAAGAAGCGCGACCGCAACGGACACGCTCATTTTGACATCGCGATTGCCGATACGAACGGCAACGTGCAACTCGCGACCGCTTTAGCGGACGCCGTTTACCCGGACATTTCCCCGGACGGTAAAGAGATTGTCTTTACCCGCCGTGAAATCAACTCGACCCGTTTCGTTCTTAGCAAAACGACCGTGCCGGATTCCGGGGCAAAAGGCCCTGCCGAATATCAGGATCTTTACATTCCAGATTCCAAGCTCCTTTATTACAACATCTTTTCTCCCAAGTTCAGCCCCGATGGAAAGAAGATCGCCTTCAGCTACTTTGACGATTCCGTCCGCGGCATTCTCGTGATCAACAGCGACGGTTCGGGCTTACAGGATTTGACGCAAAAGGGCTTTGACCTCCGCGACCCGAACTGGATTGACAACGAAACGCTTGTATATTCCAGCAACAAAAACGGCATCTTTAACCTGTATTCCAAAAAGCTGAACGGCGGCGCAGAACATCCGCTGACAAACGTCGTCGGTGGCGCCTTTACTCCGGTCGTCGATTCGGGAACCGTTTATTACACGAACTACGATAAAGACGGTTTTTCGCTGTACTCGATTGAGCTTACGGATTACGATGCGACGAAAGATTCCGTGATAGTCCTTTACGATACGACCTTCACGACTTGTCCGGAACCGCAGATCGCGTTGCAGGATTCCACGGTGGCAGATTCTACCGTTGCAAATTCGACGGTGGCAGATTCTACCGTCCAAGATTCTACGGTCGCCGTTAAAGATTCCACAGAGGCAGATTCCGCTGTAGTGCTGACCGCTTGCAAAATCGACACACTCATTTCCAAGCGGGACTCTGTTTTGAAAAAGCCCGCGATGCCGCCGATTGTTCTCACAGGCTCACTTCCGCAAAAGATTCAAAAGGAACTCGAATACGCGGACATTGAATTTGCGGGCAGTGAACGCGATTACAAACCGATTCCGACGCAGTTCCTACTCGCCCCGATCTTTATGGTGCAGGAACGCGCTCCGGACTTTGGCGTCAAAGGCGATGGACAGGCAACTCCAAAACTCGGCTTTGCCATGTCGCTTTCCGATCCGTTAAAAAAGAACATCATTTCTGCAGGCCTTTTGCTCGAAGTCGGCAACGGTTGGAAGTACATTAATGGCGACGGTTTGAATCCGGAAATCGAACGTGAATTTGTCGCCTCCTTGGAAAATCATTCAACTCCGGTGACGCTTGGAATTTCTTATACGAATGCGAACTACCGTTCCAAAGATACGGTCCGCTACGAAGATCCGAGAAGCTACGACGACTCCGTGGGAACGACCCATTATTCTGTTCCGCTGAACGCCATTCAGGCTTCGGCTTCTTACAGCATCTTCAAATCGGGTGACAGCGTTTTTGTGAGCGGTGGCTACGACTGGGCGAACTTCAATCTGTATGACGAAAACTTGGAATGGACGTACCAGAAGCGCCTGGCCGTAAGCGTTGGATTTACTCTCGACGGCGGGGCAGCAGAAGCGACTGCGACGAATACCGCAGGCGTTGGAAACGGAATTTCGGCGAGCTATCAATTTGCAAATTCGGACTTATTCCGTCCGGGTACTTTTGCAGAAAGCTTTACCATTAGCCCGAGCGGAAAGATCGAGCCGAAGTATCGGAACTTCAACTTGCACAGTTTCTACTTCAACACGCACGGAAGCATTGCCGCGCCGATTCGAGACGGTTCCCGCTTTGCCGTGGGCGCGACTGTCGCAGGCATTGGAGCCTGGAGCGCTAAAGATTCTAAAGATACCCTCGACAGCTACTATTACACGCCTCTCTTGCTCGAAGGCTATCCGTACCTGATTACAAGTGAAGACTTTAATCGCAGCGGTCTCAAAATGGCAAAGGCAGAAATCCACTACCTCTTCCCGATCTTTGAAGACTGGCGCAATGAATTCTGGATTTTCTCGACGCGTGACTTCTTCTTGAACCTTTATGCGCAAGTCGGCGCGGCATGGAACGATCACGGTATTCCGATGTCCAAGTTCAAATCGCGCGAATTCTGGGATCGCAGTGTGGGCTTAGAATTCCGCTTGGCGAACAAGCTGTTCTACACGTTGCCCTTCAACATTTCGCTGAACCTTGCCCGCGGCTTAGACCGTGCAGGCGAAGATGAGAACGGCGAAGGCGGAAGCAAGCTAAACCCGATCGACATTCCGGTTTTGCCGAAGGCGATTTCTCCGACGAAGATTTCGTTCACCATCGGATTCGACTTCAACAACACCTGGATGCAGTAAAGCTTAGTCGTCGAATTCCATCGATTCTTTGCGAATCAGATACTGACGCGTCACATCATCGACCGTCGCCGTTGCCGTTTTAACGCCCATGAGTCCGCCAAAAAGCGGATACGGGCTTGCGGTACCGCCCTGTTCATTGCACTTCACACGGATGAAGATTTTTTCATCGCGGATCTGCAAATCCAGAATGTGTTCGTTCAAATTCACTTCCTGTCCGCGGTGATTCAGCACGACCGGGAGTGTCTTCGACTGGAACTTTTCCACGAGGCCTTCCGGCATGACTTCCGGTTTAAAGGAATACGTCATCGACTTCGGGAAGCGGGAAGAGAGCTTATACGTGAGCGGTTCAATGTTTAGAACCTTCATGCCCATCGGGAACGGCTCGCTGAGCATTTCCATGAGCTTTGGCAAATTTTCTGGGGAAATGTCCAGCGGTTTTAAGGTTTCTGCGCCGAGGATTTCACAGACCGTTTCGAGGCCAAGCGGTAGAGCGCCCATGTTGATGATGCGCGGTTTCGGGCTAAAGCCTTCACTGTAGCGGAGAGGAACTCCCACTTTTCCAAAGGAACGGACAAAGGCGCCGAGCATATTCTGGTGCGGAAGGAAACGGCTAAGGCCCGTCTTTTGGAACGTAATCTTATACGCGTAACGCTGATCGTAAACCGGGCGACGTTCTGCCACAAGCTTCTTGATTTCTTCCGGTGTACGGCTTGGGGCTGCATAACGAACCGGGTCATTCGCCAAGCGTACTTCCTTACCGTTGCCCGGAATGCCGCAATGCTGGCAATCGCCCCATTTGCAGTTCGGAACAGGCTTTGCCGTTTTCAAAATCTCCGGGTTAAAGCCCTTCTGGTATTCTCGCCAGAGGAAGGACTTGGTCACGCCGATATGCATAAAGTCCCACGGGAAAACGGTATCCTTTTGACGGGTTTCGTAAATCCAGCTGACGTCGTAATGGAAGTCTTCCCAAATCTTTTCCCAGTCCTTGGCACGAATGCGATGTCCATCGCTTTCAAAGATCATACCGCGCTTGTAAGCTTCATAAATCATCGGAGCCAGGGAACGGTCGCCACGGCTGTAGAACGCTTCCAAACGGGAAGTATTCCAGTCTGCCCATTGCACCTTCACATTCGGATGCTTAAAGAATCGCTTGCGCACATACTGGATGTGATTCCAAGACGTTTCTTCATCCATAAAGCCTGCCCACTGCAAGCCTGTGAAAGATTTCGGAATGAGAATGCCCATGCTCACGGAAATCTGAATTCCGCGCATGTGTTTACGTCCAATCTTCACCAGGTTCTCGATGAGATTGCAAAAGGCTTCCATGTCTTCATCGTTTTCTGTTGGAAAGCCGATCATCGTGTAAAGCTTGATCTTGTTCAAGCCCGACGAAAAGGCGTATTCCGCCGCATTGTACATGTCCTGGTCGGTGATCGTCTTGTTGATCATCTTGCGGATACGTTCCGAACCGGTTTCCGGTGCAAAGGTTGCACTGCGGCCACCTTTTAACGCGGCGACTTTTTCTGCAAGGTGCTGACCGAAGCTGCTTACGCGGATACTCGGAAGTGAAACGTCCACCGTATCAAAGTAAGCGTCATCGATAATCGAATCCGTCAAAGATTCAATCGGTTTATAGTCTGCCGTGGAAAGGCTCAAAAGACCCAGTTCCCGTTCGCCAGTCGCCTTCAAGCCTTCCTTCGCAAGGTCAATCACATCGTCCGGATTCAGTTCGCGGCACGGTCTGTACCAAACACCCGCCTGGCAGAATCGGCAACCCTGCGCACAGCCGCGCATCACTTCCACACTAAAGCGGTTGTGAACCAGTCGCATGTTCGGAATCAAGTTCCTGACCGGATAATCTTCTTTTTTAAGTTCCGGAATAAAGATACGGCGCACACCGTTTGTATGTTCATAAGAACCGACTGCCGGTTCCGCAGGCACGAGCTGTTTAAATTCGCCTTCAACGACTCGGCGGAAAGCAGGCACATACACGCCATCGATCTTCGCAATTTCTTCGAGGATTTCCACACGGCGCAAGCCTTTTCTTCTGCCTTCGCCCACCGTACGCACGATCTTCGGGAACATCTCTTCGCCGTCGCCAATGTTGAAGGCGTCAAAAAAGTCGGCAACAGGTTCCGGGTTCGCCATTGCAGGACCACCCGCCAAAATAATCGGATCGTCTTCTTTGCGGTCTTTGGAAAAGGCGCTGATTCCGGCAAGTTCAAGCACATATGGGACATTCGTAAAATTGAGTTCCGTCTGCAGCGACATACCCACAACATCGAATTCGCGGACAGGTCTCCAGGTCGCATGCGTGTACAGCGGAATATCATGCTTGCGCATCTGTTCCGCCATATCGTCCCACGGCGCAAATGCGACGTCCATATACAAATCCGGTTCGCGGTTCACCACGTGATACAGGACTCGTAAGCCGTTATTCGAAAGGCCTATTTCGTACAAATCGGGAAAGACAAACGCACAAGTTCCTACCATTTTAGAAGGATCTTTCACAACGCTATTCGCTTCACCACCCATATAACGGGCTGGGCTTTCTACGGAGGGCAAAACTTGTCCCAATTTGTCAAAAATATTCATAGTCCTAAAAATAAAAATTTTATCTTTGGCGCACAATGCGTTTATTACTCCAATTAGCTCTGATTCTTTCTGTTTGCTTTATCGGAGACTTTCTTCACCGAGTATGCGGGATACCCCTGCCCGGTAATATTTTAGCAATGTTGATTCTATTTCTGTTACTTTGTACGAAAATCGTCAAAGTGGATCAAATTGCAGAAATGTCGGATTTCTTCCTAAAGCGACTTCCCTTCTTTTTTCTCCCCCCGACCATCGGTATTTTGGCCGTCTACGGCGTTTTGAAGGGAAACTTGATTCTCTTCTTCTTGCTCAGCGTCCTAGCGACTATCGTCACGCTCGCGGTCACGGGCAAAGTCACTGATATTCTTGTGAATATTCAAGAAAAGGGGAAAAAAGATGCGTGAAGTTTTGAATACCCCCTTCTTTGGAATTGTTCTGACGATTGTCGCTTATGAAGTCGGCGTCGCCTGCAGTCGAAAATTCAAGCTTTCGATTTGCAACCCGATGATGATCGCCGCCGTTTTGATCATTGGCTTTTTGCTCATCAGCGGAATTGAACTTGAGACTTACAATCTCGGCGGCGATTACATTGCGATTTTCCTTGGGCCAGCAACGGCTGTGCTCGCCGTGCCGCTGTACAAGCAGCTCGATCAGCTGAAAGCGCATCTCGTTCCGATTTTGATCGGGATTCTCGTGGGAACCTTGACATCTTTTGCCATCGTGATGCTCTGCGCGGGAATTTTCCAGATTGAAGAAGTGTTGAAGTTTTCGCTCTTGCCGAAGTCGATCACGATTCCGATGGGCGTGGAACTTTCAAAGAGCATCGGCGGCATTCCGGCGATCACCATCGCTTCCATTGTGATTACAGGCATTACGGGCGGCGTCGTTGCCCCGATCATTTGCCGAGTCTGTAAAATCAAGCATCCCGTGGCGCAAGGCATTGCCGTGGGAACCGCTTCGCACGCAGTCGGCACCGCCAAAGCTTTGGAAATGGGTGAAACTCAGGGCGCAATGAGCTCTCTCGCCATTGGCGTCACGGGCGTCGTCACCTCGGTCATCACTCCCATTCTTTTACATCTACTTGCAGGCTAACCCATGCAGATTCTATACAGCGTTTCTTCTAAGCCTAAAGCCGGTCAGCTGATCTTTTTTGCCATTCAGCAGATGCTCGCCATTTTGGCGGCCACCATTGCGGTACCCGCCATCATTGGAAATGGACTTACCCCTGCCGCCGCCATGTTCGGAGCGGGATGCGGAACACTTGTCTATTTGTTCTTTACCAAATGGAGAAGTCCTGTATTTTTAGGATCCTCTTTTGCCTTTATCGGTTCCATGTTCGCCGCCTTTGCGGGGGGTGTTTCGATGAGCCTTGGCATGCTCGGTCTTGTGATCGGTTCCTTTTTCGCAGGCCTTGTCTATGTGATTATTTCGATCGTCATCCGTTTTACGGGCGTGCAGTGGTTGAACCGTTTAATGCCCGCAGTGATTATTGGACCGACCGTGGCGATTATCGGACTTGGACTTGCCCGCAACGCCATCGGAGATTTGATTCGAATTGATGTCGTTCCAAGTCACGGTGCAGCTTCCCCGTCTTATATCGCTCTCGCTTGCGGACTGATTACGCTGTTCGTGACAATGCTCTGTTCCACTTATGGGAATAAGCGTGTCCGTTTGATTCCTTTTATTTTGGGAATTCTTGCAGGCTACGCGACCGCAGCCATTTTTACGGTCATTGGAAACCTGGCGGGTATCGAAGCCTTCCGCGTCATCGACTTTTCTGTTTTTGGAAATTACATGCTTGAAAACGGAAGCCTTTCCTTAAGATCGTTTGTGAGCGTTCCGGACTTTATCTTCTTGCACGCGTTCCACGGTGTTTCGGAACTGAGCCTTTCTTACATCGCCACGATCTTTGTGGCGTATGTGCCAGTCGCCTTTGTCGTTTTTGCGGAGCACGTTGCAGATCATAAGAACCTTTCCTCCATTATCCACAAGGACCTTTTGAAAAAGCCGGGCCTTTCGAGAACGCTCCGGGGCGACGGCATTGGATCCTTTGTCGGAACGCTTTTTGGCGGTTGTCCGAACACGACCTACGGAGAATCCATCGCCTGCGTCGCCATTACCGGAAACGCTTCGACGATCACAATCTTTGTCGCCGCAATCGGCTGCATTCTGTTCTCGTTTGTGACGCCTCTCGTCGCCTTTGTGGACTCGATTCCCGCTTGCGTCATGGGCGGTGTTTGCGTAGCCCTGTACGGCTTTATCGCTGTTTCGGGTCTGAAGATGCTCCAACAGGTGAACCTCGACAAGAACCGCAACCTGTTCGTCGCATCGACCATCTTTATCACCGGAATCGGAGGCTTGACCATTACCGTCGGCGCAGTTACGCTCACAAGCATCGCCACGGCCCTCATCCTCGGAATCCTTGTCAATGCAATGCTCTCCGGAGAAAAACCGCAGGAATATTAAAATGAACAATCAGGAAAACATCACCATTTTCACACATCCCCTGATCCAACACAAAATTTCCATTTTGCGCGACAAGGAAACCGGCACCAACATCTTCCGCAAACTCGTCGAAGAAATCGCCATGCTCGAAGCCTTTGAAGCCTTGGGCGACCTCCCTGTTCACGACGTGGAAATCGAAACGCCGATTGAAAAGTGCAAAACCCCGAAGCTCGCCGGTCGAAAACTCGCCATTGTCCCGATTCTCCGCGCGGGCCTCGGCATGGTCTCGGGCGTACAGGCTCTGGTCCCGTCGGCAAAGATCGGTCACATCGGACTTTACCGCAACGAAGAAACCCACGAACCCGTGGAATATTACTGCAAGCTGCCGACTCCGATTGAAGAACGCGTCATTGTTGTAACCGACCCGATGCTCGCCACAGGCGGCTCTGCTGTTGACGCCATCAGCATGATCAAAAAGCACGGCGGAAAGAAAATCAAGTTTATGTGCATCATCGCCGCCCCGGAAGGCTTAAAGCGTTTGCACGAAGCTCATCCGGACGTGCAGATTTACGTGGGGCATTTGGACCGCGAACTGAACGAAGCCGCCTACATTTGCCCGGGCCTCGGCGACGCCGGTGACCGCATTTTCGGAACGAAGTAATTACGTTTCGGAACTTTCTTCGTCGAAGCGTTCCAAAAAGGAATGAAGCTTTCCATTCGCCTTGAATCCGGGGAACGTTTCGATGCAGACCGCGTGAAGGCTGTTGAAAATGCTCTTTTCAATGTTCGGATTTTCACGCTTCAACTTGCGAATAATCTCTTTGACTTCTTGGCGCTTGCTCGAATGGGCGCCTTCTTCATTTTCAAAGTTCTTTTCTGTCACGCGGCAAGCGCACTGGATAAAGCTCAAATTGTTGGCACGGCTCCAGGCGATGATATCGTCTTCGTGAATCTTGTACAGCGGGCGGATAAGCGTCATTCCCGGATAATTTTGACTGCGGAGCATCGGGAGCATCCCCTGCAACTGCGAAGCGTAGAACATGCTCATCACGGTCGTTTCGATTACATCGGAAAAGTGATGTCCTAAAGCGATCTTGTTGCAGCCAAGCTTTTTCGCCTGGCTGTACAAATGCCCACGGCGCATGCGCGCACAGACGTAGCACGGCGAATGTTCCACCTTGTCCGTCTGTTCAAAAATATCCGTTTCAAAAATCGTAATCGGAATTTCCAAAAGCTTGGCATTCTCTTCGATCTTTTGACGGTTCTTGGGATTGTACCCCGGGTCCATCACCAGGAATTTTAAATCGAACGGCTTTTCCGTATAACGGTGCAGCATCTGCATCATCTTTGCGAGCAGCATCGAATCCTTACCGCCCGAAATGCAGACTGCAATTTTATCGCCCGCATCGATCATCCGGTACGTCTTAATCGCCGAAACAAAAGGGCTCCACAGCTTGCTGCGGAATCGTTTAGAAATGCTCCGCTCCGCCATTTCTGCGGGCGTCAAATGCAATTCTCTTTTCTTCTTCGTTTCCGCTTCCGACATTTTACCTTCCCAGGTTTTCGCCTCTAAATTGAAACGGTGAATTAAACGCCGTAAAGTTCGCCGTACTTCTGTTCAATGTAATCGAGGAAGTCGTTCGCCGTGAATTCGCGGCCGGTGATCTTTTTAATCCAAGCCTTGGAATCCAAGCGGTCCGCATACTTCCAAACGTATTCCTTCATCCAACCGTT
>JAILDK010000085.1 GCA_024689485.1 Fibrobacter sp. | reverse complement strand
AGAATCTTAGCATTGTCCTTGAACTGCTCATCGGACACAGAATACCGAAAATCTCTTGTTCCCCCCGCGATTGCAAAAGTCGCCAAAAAAGGGATAATCACCCACGCTTTCAATTGCATAATTCCTCCTGCCGGCTTCTTTCAATTTAAGTTAAAAACAGCAGAATGTAATAGACAACGCTTATTTTTTAGCAGAAGGAGCCCCCATATAGGTCACAAAACCGCCCGCATCACCGCCCGAAGGTCCCAATTCCACGATATAATCGGAAAGACGGATTACATCCGGATGATGTTCGATCAAAATAATGGTATTTCCCTGCGCCGAAAGGCGTCTTAAAAGATTCCACAGGATCTGTACGTCTTTCAAGTGCAAACCGGTCGTCGGCTCGTCGAGAAGGTACAGAACGCCTTTGCGGCCCGTTCCACGGGAAAGTTCCGCAGCGAGCTTCATCCGCTGCGCTTCACCGCCCGAAAGCGTCGTCGCCGACTGTCCAAGGCGCAAGTACCCAAGTCCCACGTCCAAAAGGACCTGGAGTTTTTTCACGATCTTCGGAATGTCCTTGAAAAATTCACAGGCTTCGTCGATGCGCATGTTCAAAACATCTGCAATATTCTTGCCTTTGAATTCCACCGCCAAGGTTTCCTGGTTGTAACGCTTGCCCTTACAGACTTCACAGGTTTCCCACACATCCGAAAGGAAGTGCATTTCAACAGAAACCATGCCGCGGCCTTCACAGGCTTCGCAACGGCCACCACCATTCGCCGAGTTGTAGCTGAAACGGTTCGAGCCAAAGCCTTTCATCTTTGAAAGTTCCATCTTTGCAAACAGATCGCGAATCGGATTCAAGACTCCGGTAAAGCTCGCCGGCGTCGAACGCGGCGTTCCCGAAATCGGGCTTTGGTCCACAGCGAGAACTTCCTTGACCGTATCCGGGAAGATTGCCTTCAAACGAGCCTTTTTGCGTTTTTCGCCGCGGCCGTAAGATGCTTCCATCAGCGGAAGGATTTCATCCATCACCAAGGAGCTCTTACCCGAACCGGAAACGCCACAGACCGTGGAAATGCGATTTTCCGGGAAGCGGACAGAGATGTTCTTCAGGTTGTGCGAAGAAAGGTTCTTGAATTCGAGATAGGCTGTGTCTTTGGAAATCGGCTCGAGCGGCGGATTGTACATGGGCACGGAACCGGTCAGATATTTGACGGTTTCACTCTGCGGATACACCTTGAGGGAAACTTTTTTCGAAAGCTGTTTCGGAGAGCCTTCCGCAACCACTTCCCCGCCATATTCCCCCGCCATCGGGCCCATATCGATCAAGTGGTCTGCGCCCCGGATCATTTCCAAATCGTGTTCCACCACGATCAGCGTATTTCCCAGATCGCGCAGTTTGTACAGTGAATCCAAAAGTTTTTTTGTATCGCTTTGATGCAAACCGATTGTCGGTTCGTCTAGAACGTACATCACGCCTTCAAGACCGCTGCCGATTTGACTTGCGAGACGAATACGCTGCGCTTCACCGCCCGACAGTGTATCCCCTGTGCGGTTCAAATTCAAATAGCCAAGGCCCACGCCTTCCAAAAATTCAAGACGTCCGAGAATTTCGCGGAAGAGCGGCTTAGCGACTTTTTCACGAGCCTTATCCAAGTGGATTTTTTTGAACCAATTACGCGCCTCGTGAATACTCAATTCCGAAGCTTCGGTGATGTTCTTTTCGCCGATTGTCACCGAACGAATTTCCGGTTTCAAACGGGCGCCGTGGCAATCCGGGCAAACTTCGCCCGACTTCAAAACGCCCATACCGGCACAGCGTTCACAGGCGCCCCAGTGCGTGTTAAAGCTGAACTGTTTCGGGTCAAAGTTCTGCGTCAAATAATAATGGCAATGTTTACAGCTCGGGTAGAAGGAATACGGAACAATCTTTCCATTTTCCACGCGAACGCCTGCGGAATGGGAACCGTCGTGATAGGCGCGTTCCAAGGCTTCGGCAAGGCGCGGCGCATTGGCATCGGAAACAGGCACAAGGTCCGCAACCGCATACACTTCCTTCACATTCTTCGGCAACTTCTTCAGAGGAAGTTCCGCCGGTTTTCCATTCACCAGAAGTCGGCGGTAACCGAGTTCCTGTAAGCGGTCCGAAAGACCCACGACTTTGCTGACGTCCGGGGCCATCCATTCGCAGTTCGAATCTGCAATATAGATCGGCGTCAGAATTTCCGCCTTTTTACCCATCGACTTTTCGAGCAGGTTTCCAATGATCGTTGAAATCGGAGCGAACTCCAAAGGACGTCCGCATTCTGGGCAATGCGCTTCACCGGCTCTTGCCCAAAGGATTCTAAAGTAGTCGTAGATTTCCGTGAGCGTCGCCACGGTACTTCTCGGGCTCTTCGAAGCGCTTCCCTGATCGATTGCAATCGCAGGAGAAAGTCCGCGGATAAAATCCACAGAGCCGCGGTCCGGACGTCCGAGGAAGCGCCGCGCATAGGTGCTAAGCGTTTCTACAAAACGGCGCTGCCCTTCCGCAAAAAGCGTATGGAATGCAAGGCTCGATTTTCCAGAGCCGGAAACGCCCGAAATCACCGTCAGCTGGTGCCGCGGAATCGTCACGCTAAAGTTTTTCAAATTGTGCTTCCGCGCGCCGACGATTTGAATGTCCAGGCTGTCCGCCACTTCTTTTTTGCGAACGATGGACTTCGCTTCTTCTGTTTTCGGTGTAAGAACCTTGGCAAGAAATTTTCCCGTGAGAGACTTTGGATTTTTAGCCACCTCTTCCGGGGAACCTGTCGCGATGATTTCGCCGCCGTTCACGCCTGCGTCCGGCCCAAGATCAATGATCCAGTCCGCGCATTTGATCACGTCCATATTGTGTTCGATGATCACCATGCTGTTGCCGAGATCGCGCAAGCGCTTTAAGCAGTCGAGCAAGTGGCGAATATCTTCAAAATGCAGACCGGTCGTCGGTTCGTCAAGCAGGTACAGCGTTTTTCCTGTACCCGGTCGGCGAAGTTCCGTCGCAATCTTGATGCGCTGCGCCTCACCGCCCGAAAGCGTTGTGGACGGCTGACCGAGCGTCAAATAGCCGAGACCGATTTCCTTCAACAGCTTCAGCGGTTCTGCAATCTTCGGAATATCTTTAAAAAATTCACAGCCATCATCGATTGTCATTTCAAGGACATCCGTAATCGTCTTGCCCTTAAAATGCACTTCCAAAGTCGGATCGTTAAAACGTTTTCCGTTGCAAACGTCACAAGGCACTTGCACATCCGGGAGAATCTGCATGTGCACAATCTTGACGCCAGCCCCTTGGCAAGCTTCGCAACGTCCCCCTGCGACGTTAAAGCTGAAACGGCTCTTTGTATAACCGCGGGCTTTGCTTTCGGGAAGGCTTGCGAACAGGTCACGAATATCGTCAAAGACTCCCGTATAAGTCGCCGGGTTTGAACGCGGTGTGCGGCCGATCGGCGTCTGATCGATTTCAATCACCTTGTCGATGAATTCCGTGCCGGTCAGCTTGTCAAATTTTCCCGGAGCTTCCGTCGCCCCGTGGAACTGCCGAGCGAGTTCCTTCTTCAAAATCGTATTGATAAGAGAGCTCTTGCCCGAGCCGGAAACGCCCGTAACGACCGTCAAAATTCCATCCAGCGGAATCTTCACGTTCACATGCTTCAAATTGTTTTCCGCAGCGCCAAAGATTTCGAGGCTATGCGTATCCTTCAAAACCTTTTTGCGTTCCTTCGGAATTTCAATCTGCAATTTGCCCGAAAGATATTTACCCGTGAGCGACTTCGGATTTTTTTGCAGATCTTCGACCGTACCGGCGGCGACAACCGTGCCACCTTTCACACCGGCATCCGGACCAATATCCACCACGTAATCCGCATAACGCATCGTCTCTTCGTCATGCTCCACCACGATCAGGCTATTTCCCTGCGAACGCAAACGTTCTAGAATTCCGAGGAGCATTTCATTATCGCGCGCATGCAAACCGATACTCGGTTCGTCGAGTACGTACAGCACCCCCTGCAAACCGGCGCCCACCGCACTCGCCAAGCGAATGCGCTGTGCTTCACCGCCCGAAAGAGTCCTTGCGCCACGCGCAAGCGTCAAATAGCCAAGCCCCACGCTCACCAAAAAGTTCAGACGATTTCGAATTTCCTTAAAAAGCTCATGACCAATATGTTCTTCCTTGTCCGAAAGCTTCAAATTGCGGAAGAATTCTTCGAGCTTGTCCACGGGCATGTGACACATCTGATCGATCGTCATATCGCGGAAAGTGACCGCGTTCGCCACCGGAGAAATGCGCGTACCATGGCAAACCGGACAGTCGCTCTCGTACATAAACTTGCGGAAATGCACAATGTGCCACTGATCCCACAAATCCTGCATCAACGGGATAATGCCGTCCGTTCCCGCCTTCGGCGAACCGTAAAAAATCGCATTCTTCGCACTTTCCGGAAGATCTTGCCACGGCGTTTCAAGCGAAAAACCTTCCGCTCGCGCCACACGCGAAAAATCCGACCAGCCAAAATCCGTAAAGATGACCTTTCCATCGGACTTCTGGCATTTGAGAGCGCCACCGCGAATCGAAAGGCTCGGATCCGGCACAATCAACTCCGGGGCAAAAACGTAATCCCGTCCCAAACCTTTACAATGCGGACATTGGCCCTGCGGATCGTTGAACGAAAAAAGTCTCGGTTCCAGTTCCGGAATCGAAATGCCGCAATCCGTACAGGCAAGTTCCGTACCCTGGATCCGGTATTCTCCATCGTCAAAAAGGAAGGCGACGAGCTTTCCATCGGTCAAATGCAAAGCGCCTTCCAAGGCTTCACGGATGCGCGAAATGTTCTTGTCTTCAATCGAAACTCGGTCAATGCCCGCTTCAATCGTATGCTTTTCATAGCGCACCAGCAGCGGAACTTCATTTGTCCGCAAAATCTGTCCGTCCACCCGTACACGGGCAAAACCTTTTTCGGCGAGATCCGCAAGTTCCTTTCGATATTCGCCCTTGCGTTCCTGCACAATCGGAGCGAGAACGGTCAAACCGCGGCCCTGATTTTCTGCATAAAGATTATCGACGATCTGATCGATTGTCTGCGCCTGAATCACCTTTCCACACTTCGGGCAGTGCGGCACGCCAAGGCGCGCAAACAGCAAACGGAAAAAATCGAGAATTTCAACGGTCGTTCCCACCGTCGAACGCGGATTTCGATTCACCGTTTTCTGGTCAATCGAAATTGTCGGAGAAATGCCCGTCACCGACTGAACATCCGGGCGCTTCATCACCCCGATAAACTGGCGCGCATACGCCGAAAGCGAATCCACATAACGTCGCTGTCCTTCTTCAAAAATCGTATCAAAGGCAAGGCTCGATTTACCGGAACCAGAAACTCCCGTCACCACCACAATGGAATCGCGCGGGATATCTAGACTGACATGCTTTAAGTTATGTTCGCAAGCATCACGAACGACAATGGATCGCGTCATGCCTAAAATATAGTGAACACATGTTCACTTTTCAACTTATTTTATCTGCACAAAAAAAAGAGTCCCGTTTAGGGACTCTTTTCAAATGTTTTGCAAAAGGAGCTTATTCTGCCCAGCCGTCTTCCGTATCCACGGCGTCATCGCCTGCGACTTCCGCTTCGTCTTCCTGCGGAGCCGGAGCTGCGGTTTCGGCCTTCGGCTGAACCTTTTCCGCTTCTGCAGCCGGAGCGGTCTTCACAGCAGCCTTTTCGGTTTCTGCAGCAGGAACAGCCTTGGTCTTCGGCGGTTCGGAAAGCGGGAACTTGCCGATGTAATTGTGAATGATACGCGGCGTCACGAAAATCACGAGGTCGTTCTTCGTCACCGTCTTCTTCGTGTACTTGAAGAGGTTGCCGAGCACCGGAATGTCCATGAGGAACGGAATGCCGGATTCGGTTTCCTGGTGTTCGTTACGGGTAAGACCGCCGATCACGACCGTTTCACCGTCAGCCACGACCACCTTCGTTTCCGCTTCCTGCTTACTGATCACCACCTGACCCATTTCGTCATAGCGGTAAGAGTCGTTCTGCGGATGCAAATCGAGCATGATGCGGTTATCGCCAGAAACATGCGGTGTCACCGTGAGCTTGATACCAGTTTCCACCATCTGGGTCGAAGATTCACCGTCGTCGTCAATGACACGAATCGAGATTTCATCACCCATGTAGATATTCGCTTCCACGTTATCCATCGTGGTAATCTGCGGAGTCGCGAGCACTTCGGTCGAAGCGTCGGAAAGGATGTTTGCAATCGCGACCTGAACGTTGTTATCCAAAACGCTTGCCGAAATCGCCGTCGTCGCATTGGCAACACCCGGAGAAACGCCGTTGTTCGGGAAGGCCTGCATAGCAACGCTTGTACGAGAAGCACCAGCCGCGCTTCCTGTCGGCGTACCAGCCGCACCCGGAGTCAAAGAAGTCGTTCCCATCTTGGCGGACCAGTCCACACCGAGTTCACGGGCAAGGTCGCTAGACACAACCACGAGCTTTGCCGTAATCATGATCTGCAGGGTTTCAACATCCAATTCTTCCAAAGCATTTTCCATCTGGGAAATGCTCTTTTCGGTATCGTAGACGATGATCGAGTTCGTGCGTTCCACGACCGAGATCTTACCGCGGTTCGTCTTCATCGATTCGAGAACCTTCACGAGTTCTTCCGCCTTGGCGTGTTCCACCTGGAAGTTCTTACGGACGAGAGGTGCATTGTTTTCTTCTGCAGCCTGCTTGTCGGCGAGCTTCTTCTGCTTTTCCTGATAAGCGGAGGAACGCTGGACGTAGATGTAGTTTTCTTCGATGGTCCAAGTCAGATCATACGTGTCGCAGAGCAGCTTGAGCACATCCTGCCAAGACTTCTTCGTCACCTGAAGATTGGTAATCTTGCCCGAGACATCGGGTGCGAGCACAATGTCGATGCCCGCAGTCGCGGAAATCGAATGGAACGCCGTACCAAAGTTCATGTCAACAAACTTGAAATCATACAGTTTGTTATTCGGGGCGGCTTCCTGCGCAATCGCCGAAGCGAAGCAGAGCGCAATCAGCGCAATCAGTGAAAATTGAACGATCTTTTTCATTTCGCGTCTCTCCCATATTTATCGGGCAAACTCATGGAATATCTACGACTTACCCCAAATTCTTGTAACAAGAACAGCACATCGGTCTGGGTAATTTTCAAGACCTTGCCGTTCAAAATGCGGTCGCCTTCCTTCACAGCGTACGAAACAGAAGCGTTCTTCGTTTCCGCAAGGATTGCAATCGGTTCTTCGGATTCCCAAATGATACCGACAAGTTCCACCTGGTCGATATTGATACCTTCTTCCATCAGACCCTTGATTTCGATGAACGGATCACGACGGCCGAAGGAACTATACGAAATACGTTCTTCGATTGGATGATCGAAATGGACTGCATTGGAATCCAAAGTACCGCCCTTTTCCAAGGCGATCTGTTTCAAGCGTTCCGACTGCACAGCCGAAAGTTCATCCGGGAACGAAACCGCACGGCGGTTTACGTAACCGATCTTGGACCCCAAACGGACCTTGTGATACAGACCATCCAGTTCGATATCTTCCAAACGGGCGCCAAATTCCAATGTTTCCAGTTCCTGGGATTTTTCCGAAGGAGCGGAAAGGAACGGAGTCGTTTCTGCCACCACGATCAAATTGCGAGCTACCGGACGCAGACCAAACGACTGGGAAACCGTCACAAGCTTCTTCTTGTCCTGATCCATATCCTTCGAGAATTCAGCAAAGGATTCCGTCACAGCCGACGGGTTCGTCCACTTGCGCACATACACGCCTGCCGGCTTTGCCATGTAGCAGACAAAACCCGGAGTCTTTGTCGCATGGGAAATCTGGAGGATCAACGAGCCCTTATAAACGAGGATCACCGGCTGCACGTTCTTCTGCAGCTGAATGCGAAGACCCGACGACATCCACGTCACCGACTTCACAATATTGCTTGTCGAAACGTTGAACATCGGAGTCTTTTTCGGACCCGGAACCGCCACATGAATAATCGAAGACTTTTCACGGTTCTGCACCATCGAAAGGTCAATATCGGAATCCGTATCGATGCGGAACTGTTCGATTCCGTTGCTCTGAATCCCGGTCATTTCCTGAATGCCTTCGATCAAAGCGGAAACGACCTTCTTTTTGGACTGTTCCTTTTCTTCACGAATGCTGTCGAGGCGAGCCTGCTTTGCAGCGGCGATGCTATCGGCCTTGGCTTTCTTCGCGGCTTCAGCTTGCTGCTTAGCGGACTTCAGGCTGTCGGCCTTCGCCTTTTTAGCGGC
>JAILDK010000063.1 GCA_024689485.1 Fibrobacter sp. | reverse complement strand
GAACACGGAAGTCAAGCCACTTGTCGCCGATGGTACCTGGCCTTCGGGCCCGGGAGAGTAGGTCGCCGCCGGATCCCCGGGCCCCCGCGAGAGATCGCGGGGGCCCTTCTTGTTTTTGGGCCCTCCCCTCCCCGGAATCTTCCCGTGGGAACCGCTGTGTTGGCGGGGAATGCAGTCCCTGTCACATTTATTACAGTTTAGAAAGCAGAAAAAAGGCGGACGTAAGTCCGCCTTTTGAGTTTTAAAGGGTTGGATGTATTTGAATGTTAAAGCAGACCAAGCGTTTGCTTGATGGTCTGTTCATCGGTATCAGCGGGGAAGAGGGCGCGTTCTTCGGGCGATATGAATGCCAGTTTGCGTTCTTCTTCGGGGAGGGCGGAGCGGTCGCGGAGGACGACCGGTTTGGACGTGACCGTGTAGAAGAATGGGCCTGTTTTGATAAAGGCTTTTTTGGCGAGACCTTGGGCAATGGCGTCTTTGATGGCGCGGACGACGGCTGGGCCTGCGCGGTGCAGTCCATGCAGGTGCAGGACGCGGCGTATAAGGCTCTTTTCGTGGATCGGCGACTCGGCGTCGACGTAGAACTTCATCTGCAAAATGAGAAGCTTAGAGGCGAGTTCCGGAATGGGAACGTCGTGGACGGTGCCTTCGATTTTGGGACGTATAATCTTATACGGCTCCACGTGCAATTCAGGGGCTTCTTCTGCCTCGGGATTTTTTTCGCGGGGCGGTGGAGCGACGCTTTGTTCCACGGCGATGGTCGTGAGGACGTGGCCCTTTTCATCTGCGGTGGAGCGGTACCAGTTCGGGCACCAAAGCGGGATGATCTTCCAGCCGAGGCGTTCGAGCATTTTGAATCGCAGGTAGTGGCGGTCTTCGACGGAGCTGCGCAGAAAATCGTTTCCGGAATCGCTTTCGATGCCGATGAGGAAATGTTCTGGGTTGTTGGTGTCGCGGACTGCGAATTGGACGGATGCGCCGTTATAGTTCCAATTCTTTTCCAGTTGGATGTCGCCCGTGTTGATTTCGGTAAAGATTCCCTCGCCGAGATGGGTGAGAATCGGGCTTGTTTTGAAAATTTCTGCGGACTTAGACGTTTCGACGTATTGCAGGAAATCGGCATAGGCTCGGACACCTGCACTCGGCGATGACGATTTCTCCGCCTTTTCGCTTGCGAATATGCGCAGGCTCGAAAGAGCATGCGTGGCACAAACGTTGATAAGCTTTGTATTCAACCCCTGGCTTGCGATGGTTGCGTTGGGTTCAGCGCAAATGAAGAGCGTGTCACGGTAATCGCCCGAGGCTTCTTCCGGGAGACGTACATATGGGTCGCGGAGAACGTCTTTGGGGGAAACGAAGAATCCGAGGTCGGGGTGTTCCTGAATTTTTTTCAGGATGGCCTGGAAGACGCTCTGACGGCGTTCTTCGGTAAAGACGATGATGCCGAGCGATTGCATCGGGTGCTGTTCGACATGTTTTGCGGCTGCATCGGCGATTGCCTGGGAAAGATCCGTTTCGTAGACGATGTGAAGTTCGTGGGCTTCCGTATTGGGTGGTGGGAGCTTGCGAATCTTTTGGCTGTAGAAATTCTGGTTGGCGTAGTCGATGAGAATCGGATGCTTATGCAGCACGTTCAGCGACAAGAAGGATAGCTTTGCGCCTTTATAGAGAGAATAGGCGAGAATGCTTTCGAGCTGCGGAGCCATGAATCCCGGATGGCGGTCTTCGCCTGGAATGGTGGGGAACGGTGGCGTCGGGAGCTTGGAATCCCCGATGAGGACCGCGCGTTTGGCTCGGAGAAGCACTGGCATCGCCTGTAGAGGCGGAATGGCTTCGGCGTCGAGTAACACGGCGATGTCAAAAAGTTCGGGCTGCTGCGGCAAGACGCCTGCTGTTTGACCGATGGGAAGGATGGTCAAAAGTTTGGGATTCTTTTGGAGGGCATCCTTCGCATAGCGCAGGTTCATGGTGCAAAGATCGTCGGTTGCTTCGCGGAAGTCGCGGGCGCGTTTCGAATGCGCCTTGGGCGAAGACGAGAAAATAGCCGGGAAAATTTTGCAGGCTCTCTGGATTTGCAGGGAACTGAAGAACTTGTCGAGTTCCTGGATGAGAAGATTCTTGTTGGGACGTTCATCGACGAGCGCGTTTTCGAGCGCGGAAAGTCCAAGGTTGCGCAGTTCGTTGCGCTTGTGCTGGATTTGCGTGTACAGCGGAAGCAGGTGCAGGGACGCTTCCCAGCGGGAAATGAGTTCCGCCTGCTCGTCGACGGTGTCGCAGTCGATGGAGGCGTCAAAGCCGAGTTCTTCGCAGAGGCTTCTGAAGTTTTCTTCCGCGCTTTTGCAGAGTTCGCGGAGTTCGTCGGCGTTGCGGATCTGATCCTTGATTTGGCTGTACTTGGAAAGGATCGCGTAAGAGAGCGAAGCGTTTTCCGTCTTTTCCGTTTTTTTGCGGAAGTCGTAGAACCATTGAATTTTGGCGGCAAGTACAATCCAGTTGGTGTGTTCGAACTGCCAGGTTTTGCCGAAGAGGCGGCCCGCCAGGGCTGCCGTGTTCATGTAGAGCTTTTTGCAGTCCTGCAGGCGAATCAGCTTGTCGGTGAGTTCGAGCAGGTCCGCATCTTTTTTGCCCTGTTTGGGATTCTTTAAGGTGCGGAGCAGAGTCTTGCGGGCGCTGTGGTAATATTCCGAGAACGCTTTGAAAGTGCGATCCTGGTTGTTCTTGAGGACTTCTCTTGCGGCACCGAGCTGCATGTCAATCGCTTCGTCGATGTAGACGGGCGAACCGTTGCGGCGGAATTCCGACCAGGCGGCTCCTGCATCGGGCAGGGCGCGGAGCGCTTCTTCATAAGTCGCCCAGTCTTTGGAATCGAGAACCCATCCGTCGAAGGCGGGCGTGGATTCGTTGAAGTCGGGGGAAATCGCCTTGCTTATGTCGGCGAGTTCCGAAATGTTGACCGCCTGGTCAAAGAAGAGAGCCTTGGAAACGCATTCGGCGAGGGTTTCGAGCGTTTGAAATTCCGCTTTCGCCTGTTTGAGCTTTTGCGTGAGATTCTTGCACTGGAATTCGTTCGTCGCATCGAGCGAGACGCCTCGGTAGGCTTCGAGAGCCTTTTTCGCATCGTCGCGGTCCAGGGTTTCGAGAAGGTCCTGGAGGGTGCTTTTGACGAAGTGGACGTTTTCGCAGTCGAGCTTTTCGACACCTGCGAAGGTGGAATCGGGCCAAGTTTTTTTGCGTGAGCCTGTTTCGCCGAGAATCTGCAGAGCCTCGGAAAGGGTGCTGTTGCCCGGTGGAATCGGCATGTTGCTTGCGCGATTGTAATCGACAAGGGCCTTGCGCGATTCGGAGAGTGCTTCACGGGCTTTGTCGAGTGTGATGTCTTTGTAATTGACGTGCGTCGGATTCCACAGCTTTTCGAAGCGGACGAGAGAGGCTTTCTTTTTGTAGGCGAGAAGAACCTTTTTGCCGTTTGAAACGCTTTCGGAAATGAAGTTCGCGAGAAATTCTTCTTTGGCAGATCCCGGCGGGGCTTCGACCGCATAAATGTCGTTTTCCGGAGAAAGCGCTTCGAGGAGTGCTGTGGTCGCTTCGGAATCGAGAGTGTGGACGAAATAATGATCGACCGGGTTGAAGAGTTCGTCGGGATTGCGTTCTTCGAGACCAGAGTCGGTGACGTGGAAGCCTTCTTCGGAGAGAAGGTGGGAAAGCATCGTTTCTTTTGCAGAAGCATCTTTCCAGTTGGCGGATTCCGTGTCTTCGTAAGCGTAAAGGCTTGCCTTGTCGTAGAAGCCGATGAACATGCCGCGGGAGGTCGCCTTCCAGCCGGAAACGGCTTGGGTGGATTCTTCGACGGCGGCGAAGTACTTGCGAATATCAAAGTATTTGCCGTCCCAGAAGTCATGTGCGGAGGGCAAATCGATGACACCTTTATTTTTGAGGCGGAGCGGAACGTTCTCGATGGGAGAGGATTCCGTGAGCGAAACCTGAAGGGTTTTCGGGTCGATTTGCAGGGGAACGAGCAGCAGGGGGGCTGTACTTTGCGATCTTAAAAATCCGATGGCGAGAAAAGCATTTTGTTCCCCGGTTCCTTCTTCCATGGTGCGGAAGGCATAGCGGAAATCGGCGAAAAGGGCGTTCTGGGATTCTTGCGGGAATTGGGCACCTGTCGGGGCGAATATCGAAAGAGGTAAGGCGACTGGTTTATGGGCCCATTTTTCAAAGAAGGGAATTCCATCTTCGGCAAGAAGCGGTGTCTGGTATTTAGCTCGGGGTGCGACGTGTAAGAGACGACTTTTAGAGCTCAAATCAAAGGAAGCATCGCGTAATTTCAAAAGTTTTTGGTACAGAGCGTCCGCCATATATTACGGAATATAATTTGAAACTTTTAGAAAAGGCGATTTTTTACGAGTTGAATTGAATCCTTTACAGAAAGAAGGCGCGGCGTGGCGATCAGTCCCGCTTTTGCGCAGACTTCACCGAGAAGCGCTTCGGCGGATTTTCCTGCGTCGCGTTCTCCTCGGATACTTGCGGCGTGTTCGCGCTTGGAGAGCTTTTTGCCGGTTGGATCGATGATCAGCGGATGGTGCAAAAAGAGCGGGGGCGTGTTTCTACCTAGAGCTTGAGCGAGGACGATTTGACGGGAGGTGGAATGTTTGAGGTCTTCGCCGCGGACGACAAGACCGACGCCTTCTTCAAAATCGTCTGCGACGACGGCGAACTGGTAAGTCCACTGCCCGATGCGATCCTTGAGGGCGAAGTCTCCACAGAGTTCCTTGGGGTTTTCGATGAACTTGCCGAGGAGCAAATCTTCCCATTCGACGCTTGCATTCGGTGTTTTGAAACGGATCGCATGATCTTTGGTGAAGGGAAGTCCCAGGTTTTGGCAGTGCCCCTGGTAAATGATTTCTCCGTCGGAATTCGTCGGATTCGTTTCGAAGGTGAATTTTCGGGAGCAGTTACAGGCGTAAATGAGATCTTTGGAACGGAGTTTTTCGAGCAGGCGTTCGTAGCGTTCCGTGTTCGCACTTTGGATGGATTCCGCTTCCCAGGTGAAGCCTAACCATTCGAGGTCTTCGCGGATCGCGTCGATGTAAGCTTGCCTTGCGCGGCTTTGGTCGTGGTCTTCGATGCGCAGGCGGACGCGGTAGCCGTATTTTTCGGCGGCGGCGTAGACACAGAGGGCGGAAAGGATGTGCCCGCGGTGCAAGTAGCCGGTGGGGCTCGGAGCAAATCGAGTGAACGGATATTCGGAATTCATCGCGTTATAAGTTAATTAAAATGAGTAAAAATTTTTGAATTCATAAATTAAAGTTTATATTAGGGGCGAATGCAAATTTTAGGTAATGTTGGAGATTCTATGATCAAACGCGTTCTTGGGTTGGGTTTGGCGGTATGTGCTCTTGCTTGGGCTGGCGATATGACAGCGACGACCTCGAACGGTTCCGTGGTGATTCTCCACGATAATGGCCGGTGGGAGTATTACAACAACAATTCCAAGGTCCGAGACATTCGCGAATCAGCGATTCCGAAGGATATGCAGACGACGGTCTCCATTGAATATGAATCCGCCGACAAGTTGCGAAACGATATGCGGATGCGCATGGATGCGGATTTTGCGACGGAAGAAGAAATCAAGGACAGCTTGAGAACGCTCCCGGCGGGCGGCATTGTGCATTTTTGTGTTCCGGAAGCCCAGGTGCATTATGGAAATCCGCGCACCTTTACGTACACGGTTTGGGTAGGCAAAAAGCAGGTTTATAAAGCTCCTGTTTCGGAAGCGAAGGCGGTGCCTTCGGAAACGGCCGGTGTCACGTATTTGCTTTCTGTACCGCTGCATATGAAGCTCAAGGGCAAGCATATCAAGGCGCGTGTGGAAGATGCCCATAGTTCGATTGATTTTGACGTGCGCTGATGAATTCCGCTCCCCATTTTGCTGTTGTAGACGTTGAAACGACCGGTGGAAAGCCGGAGTATGCCCGGATAATTGAAATCGGGATCGTCCTCGTGGACGATTGGAAGATTACCCAGAAGTTCGATTCGCTGGTGAAGGTTCCTGTGGAGCTTTCGCCGTTTATTCAGAACCTGACGGGCATTACCCCGAAGATGCTTTGCAACGCTCCGGAGTTTGATGAAATCGCTTCTAAGATCGATGCGCTGCTGGAAGGACGCATTTTTGTGGCGCACAATGTGGCGTCGGATTATGGAGCGGTCGGTGCGGAAATGAAACGTTCCGGCTTCGATTTTTCACCGGAAAAACTTTGCACGGTGAAGCTCTCTCGCCGCGTATTTCCGGGACTTCCCAAGTACAGCTTGCATGAACTGACAATGGAACTCGGGCTTCCGGACTTTGGACAGCACCGGGCGTTGAACGATGCTGTGGCGGCGGCGAACCTTTTGATTTTGGCAAAGGAAAAAGGTGGACTTCCGCAGATGGAAGAACTTTTGCGCGGCGGTAAACGTCCGGCCTTTTACCCGAAAGGTTGGAACGATGCAACGGTCATGAAGCTACCGCGGACTCCGGGCATCGTCTATTTCGTTGGCAAGGACGGTATTCTGTATGCGACGGCAGCAAGGAATGCGCGTACCCGCGTCCTGGAACTGCTTTCGAATACGCGGCGCAGCCCGCTCAAAGGCTTGACGGACGGCATCTACGACATTCGCGTGAAAGAACTCGGCTCGGAACTTTTGGCAAAGCTCTGCTTGGAATCGGAACTTTCGAAGAAGCGTTTTCCGTGTAACGCCGTGGTGCAGAAAAAGTCCGATGTCGGTGCGCCTTTGCCCGATATGGCGGTCTTTTTGCCAGGGCGCTTTATGGGGGACCGCGGCGTTGTGATTGTTCAGAACGCCAAGGTGCAGGGCTATGCTTTTTTGCAAGAAGACAACGGCTATCGCCTTTCGGATATTTTGGAAAGGATGATCCCATTTGCGCAGACGGACAATCTGGTGCCGATATTAAGGCCCGCGTTACAGCGAAACGGTGTTCGTGTGCAGTTTTTGCCGAAGTTTCCGGAAGCGTAAAAAGAAAACTCAAAAAGAAAACGCTCCAGTTGAACTGGAGCGTTTTTGTTTTAAGCTTCCGCTTTCTTTTTGGTGAAGTGGCGACCCTTACCCGGAACGCGTGGCGGGAATTCGAACTTGATCTTTCCCGTTTTGCCGTCGAGTAAAAGGTACGCGTCGAAGAGGCGGTGCGTTTTTGCGGAACGGAATCCCTGGATGAGATCCGTCTTTTCGCCGGCGAGCATCTTTTTGAGATTGTCGACGGAGATTTCCTTGCCGAGAATCACCTTGTTCAGGCGGAGACCCGTTTTGGCCTTGTCCACAAAGCTCTGCGAAACATACGCGGTGAGCGTGTCAAAGACCGGGCTTCCGTCGATCGGAGATTTGCCGAGTTCTTCGCCGAGTTCGATTTCTTCGGAATCTGCATTGTCGAAGGCGAACTTGATTTTTCCGTTTTCGAGAATAAGGCCTGCGGAAAATTCCATGCCGCGCTTGGAGCGGAATCCCGTCAGAGGGCCGATCTTTTTGTTGGTCAAAAGTTCGACGATTTCTTCGTCTGCCATTTTGCGGCCGCCGAGGATCTTGCGAATCTGGATGCCGTTTTCGGTTTCAAAACGGGAAACGCTTTCGTAAACCTTGTAACCGTTGACCGGGCTGAAGGCGGCTTCTTTCTTAGTGTCTTCTTCTTTAAAACCGCGGATATTCGAGACCATTTTAGTGGTGAGGTCTTCGATGCCCTTCATGAATTCGGCGCGGGTTTCCTTGCCCTTTTCGATCTGGGAAAGCTGATATTCCCATTCGCCGGTGAGTTCCGGGGAAGTCAAGTTTTCGATCTTCATGGCACGGGCAACTTGGATGAGTCCAAAGGCTTTGCTCGTCGGGATGAGTTCCTTGCCGTCGCGGACCATGTACTTGTCGGAGATGAGCTTTTCGATGATCGCTGCGCGGGTCGCCGGAGTGCCCATGCCGCGGTCCTTCATCGCATCGGCGAGTTCGTCATCCTTGACGAGTTTACCCGCGTTTTCCATCATGGAAAGGAGCGTACTTTCTGTGTAGCGCGGTGGCGGGTTCGTTTGTTCGTCGGAGATGACGAATTCGATCGCTTTCGCCTTGCCGCTCTTGTCGATCGGGGCGACGTTGGCTTCGTCGTCCGAGGTCTTGCCGTAGACTTCCTTGAAGCCCGGCGTTTTTAAGATCTTGCCTTCGGTCAGGAACTTTTCGCCTTCGATTTCCGTGATGCGGGTCGTGTTCAAGTATTCCGCTGCCGGGTAGAAGACCGCGATGAAGCGCTGGCAGATCATTGTGTAGACTTTGAGCTCCGCTTCGGAAAGCGACTTCATCTTGTTGCCGGTCGGGATGATGGCGAAGTGGTCCGAGATTTTGGCGTTGTTGAAGATGCGCGGATCTTTTTTAACCCAGTTGTTTTCGAGAGCCTTTTCGGCGAACTTCGCAAGGTTGCCTTCCATGGTGCCAAGCGTCTTTTTGACGGTGCCGACGTAATCTTCGGGGAGTGCGCGGCTATCGGTACGCGGGTAGGAGGTTAATTTGTGCTTTTCGTAGAGTGCCTGGGCGATCGAAAGCGTTGTCTTGGCGCTGAAGCCAAAACGGTTGTTCGCTTCGCGTTGGAGGGTCGTCAGGTCGTAGAGCGGGCCGCACTTTTGCGTACTCGGCTTGGTCGTTTCGGTGACGGTGCCGGTTTTGCCCTTGCACTTTTTGACGATTTCTTCTGCCTTGCCTTCTTCCCAGATGTGATCCTTGTCGGTCTTGAGGTCCGGGTTGAACCACTTGCCTTCGTATTCGGATTTGCCGGAGCCGAAGTTACCTTGGATGGTCCAGTAAGGCTTGGAGACAAAGGCGTTGCGTTCTTCTTCGCGGTTCACGATCATCGCGAGCGTCGGCGTTTGCACACGTCCGCACGGGGTGAGCTGGAATCCGCCGAAGCGACTGTTGTAGGCGGTGAGACCGCGCGAACCGTTGATGCCCACAAGCCAGTCCGCTTCGGAACGGGACAGCGCGGCGTCGAGCAGATTTTGCATCTCTTCATGGGTACGCAGATTTTCGAAGGCTTCGCGGATCGAAGCCAAAGTCATACTCTGCATCCAGAGGCGTTTCAAGGTTTTTCCCTTGAGACCGGTCTTGCCTTTTTCAAATTCGAGAATGTAATGGAAAATCAGTTCACCTTCGCGGCCAGCATCGCACGCGTTGACGATTGTGCCAACGTCCTTTCGACGGATGAGTTTACCGAGTGCGGTGAGCTGAGCCTTGGACGTCGGAATCGCCTTCAGCTGGAACTCTTTTGGAAGAATCGGGAGGGTTCCCATTTCCCAGCTTTTGTACTTGTCGCTGATTTCTTTGGGATCGCAGAGCGTTACCAAGTGACCGAGTGCCCAGGAGACGATGTACGCTCCGTTTTCGTAATAGGTCTTTTCTTTTTTGAACTTTCCCCCGGTCGTGATGGCGCGGGTGAGGTCCGCGGCGACGCTCGGTTTTTCGGCGATGACGAGAGTTAATTTTTCTGCGGCTGTATCAGTTTTTTTGACCATTTGAAATTAACCTTTCCACTTAAAATGACCGGCTATTCCGAAGAGCACGGCAAATACGGTAAACGGGGCATGAATGATTTCTACGGGGAGGAACCATTTGAAAAGCTGCTTCTGCTGGAAAATGCGGAGCCCGCGAAGTTCCACCAAGGAGTCGCCGACGAGTTTGACGAGAACGCCAAAGAGCGTCGCGAGGAAAATCTTGAAACTGAAGAAGGAAAGCACGTAGCCAAGCGAGAGTAGGCAGAAGAAGAGGAAGACCGCGACGAGGAGCGCCACGATTTTCGGCGCGTAGTAGGTGGTCTTGGATGCCCAGCGCTTGCGCTGTTCCCAAAGTTCGGGCAGGGTTTCTTTACCCTGAGTTGTGACGAAAGCTTCCGGATCGATGGAATAATGAGCCTTCCATGGAGCTTCCCGGGCAAGCTTTTGCAAAAGCAGGTCGTCGTCACCGCTTTGAATTTTAGAGACGCCTTCAAAACCGTGGACTTCTTCGAAGAAGCTGCGGCGGTAGGCTAGGTTGTTTCCGGTGCTGGTAATCGGCGTTCCCATGGCGAGTGCTCCGGTGCCCGCGATGCGGTAAGCCATGGTTTCCACGGCTTGCATATTCAAAAGCCAGTTGGTGCGGTCCGTCGGAAGTTCGATGTAGGAATGTCCTGCGACAAAGTCGATGCCCGGTTCGAATTCGCGGATCATGGCGCGGATCCAGGTCGGTTGCACGATGCAGTCGGCGTCGGTGAGAAGGAGAATTTCCCCTTCGGATGCGGCGACGAGTTTTGCGATGGCGTTCTTTTTGGCGCTTTCGCCCGGAGCGAGCTCCGAGATGGTGACGACGTGAATGCGGTCTGGATATTTTTCGGCGTACTCGGCAAGAATCTGCGGGGTGCGGTCGGTGGAACGGTCATCTGCAATCCAGATGTCCCAACGGCCTTTGTAAAGCTGCTTCATCAGGGAGTCCAAGGTTTTGGAAATTCCCGCTTCTTCGTTCCTCGCGGATACGAGAATGCTGACCGACGGCAGCGGATTTCGAATGGAATTGCCTAAGTGCACTTTTCCGAGTGCACGGAAAAGACGCATTTCAAATACTGCGTAGAAAATGGCGGTGAGAGCCATCAAAATGATAAAGGCGTATTCAAGGACAATCCAAAACATGCACGCTAAATGTAATTCAAGAAAGTTTTCGGAATTGGAGGTCCCGACTTAAAAACCGCTCCATTTTGAGTCAAAAAAATTTGTGCGGAATCTTCCCACTTTGATTCTGACGGGAATTTTCCTCCCACAAAGGAAGATTTGAAAATTCGCTTTTACATGGCTTTGGAAAAATGGGGGTCTACTTTTATGAGAAAGGAGTAGGCTATGAAATACTTTTCTAAGAAATTATCTCTCGCTGCGTCAACCGCATTCGGCTGTGTAGCTCTTTTTGGCTGCGGCAGTTCGGATTCGAATAACGCAACTTCGGCTACGGATACGACATCGGTGGAAACCGCTGTCAATGTCTGCGGCGACTATACCGCTTATGAAGACGGTCTCGGCAATACGTACTGCATGGATATGACGACGGGTGCTGTGATCTATTCTGTGCTCGCGGATGGTTCGATCGTTTATGCTACGTCGACGACGGAATCTTCGACGGATTCCTCGACGGGAACTTCGACGGATGTGACGGGCTCGGATACGGGTTCTTCTGCCGTCTCTTCGGATACGAGCGGTTCGACAGTGATTACCTCTTCTGCGGATGCTTCGACGGTGGTCGGCACAAGCTCTGCTTCGACGGCTTCGAATGCGGTTTGCGGCGAAACGACAAATCCGACTTCGATTTTGGGCAATCTTTATTTCTACAGCGACGCAACCGGTTCTTACTATTACAATATTACTGATGCGAGCTGCACCAAGGTCTATTTGACGGTCGCTTCTTCTTCGAGCGCGGCTGAAGTGACCTCAAGCGAAACGGTCGCAACTTCTTCTGCAACTGTCGCAACTTCTTCTGCTTCGAATACGGGTTACGTTTCTTCTTCGAGTGCGGCAACGGCTACTTCGAGCGCAACAGTGGTGACCACTTCTTCGGCGTCGGTCACTTCGACGGGTTCGACCCCGGTGGTGACGTTCTCCACTTCGGGCGCAAGTGTTGAAAATAACAACAACTGCGTGGAAATTGATGGCTCTGTGGTAAAGATCCTTTGCGCAGGTATTTATTACTTCTCTGGAACTTCGAATGACGGCCAGATCATGGTGACGGCTTCGACAGAAGATAAGGTGTATCTCTACTTAAATGGCCTAACTCTGACGAGTAGCGATGCACCGATTTATTCTCAGTCTTCGGACAAGACGTTCATTGTGGCGGTGAGCGGAACGACCAATACCTTGAAGGATGGCAGCTCTCGCACGAAAATCTACACCTACACGAAGGACGGCGAATCGAAAACGGATACGACCGGCGCAGTGATTTACGCCAAGGATGACTTGACCATCAAGGGTTCCGGTACGTTGAACGTGACGGGTAACTACAACAACGGTATCCATACGACGAAGGATTTGAAGATCAAGTATGACGACGAATTCGGTGGCGCTCCGACGATTACGGTGACGACCAAGAACAACGCTCTCAAGGGCAAGAACTCGGTCGCAATCGACGGCGGTACTCTGAACTTGACGACTTCGGCTGGTGACGGTATCAAGTCCGATGAAGATGATGCAACGGAACTTGCAGAAGGCAAGGGTTACATTGAAATCACGGGCGGTAAGATTACGGTGAATTCTGTGGACAAGGGCCTCAAGGCTTCGAACTACATCCTCATCGATGACAGCGTAAGCGTTCCGACTTTGACTGTGGTTGCTTCGGGTGACTCGGCAAAGGCTTTGAAGGCAGATAGCTCGATTTACATCTATGCAGGTACGGTGAATCTGACTTCGAAGAAAGACGACGGTATCCATGCGAATGCGAACGTTTACCTCGAAGGCGGTACGGTGACGGTGAGCGCGGGCGATGACGGCGTTCATGCAGACAACAATCTTTACTTGAACGGTGCAACTGTCAATGTGACGACTTCCACGGAAGCTTTCGAAGGCGTGTACATCTATGCGAATGCGGGTATCACGGCTGTGTACGGTACGGATGACGGCTGGAATGCGGCCGGTGGTTCGACGAATGAAGGCACGAGCACTTCGAGCGGCAGCAGCTGGGGCGGTAACACGGGTATGGCTTCGAGCAGTGTGGGTTATATCGTGATTTCCGGCGGTTATCATTACATCAGCGCTTCGGGCAATGATGTGGACGTCTTGGATGCAAACGGAACGGCTACACAGACCGGTGGTGTGTTGATCCTTGAAATGCCGTCTAGCTCGGGAACGTCTGGTGGCAATATGGGAGGTGGCAGCTGGGGCGGTAACACGTCGACGACGAGTGGCTCTTGCTCCACGAATGCGGCTGGTGGTTTGATTGACACCGATAATGGCTACACCATTACGGGCGGCGTGATGCTTGGATTCGGTAGCCAGACAGAAGAATATCCGTCTTGCACGGCAACATCTTATACGAATTCGAACTACTATGGTTCTAGCAATGCAGCCTTCAAGCCGCAGGGATCTGGTAGCATGATCATCTACGGCGGAAGTGTGACTTCTGTCTCCACGGTGGACGTCTCTTCGATGACCGCAGTGAACTTCCCGAACGGCCTGACTTACTACTACAAGTAATTTTACTCCATACCAATAACCACAAAAAGGCCCCTCAAACGAGGGGTCTTTTTGCTTTCATCGGGGAAGATGATTGGGGAAAATCTTCTCGGAACGAAAGGTTTCGTGCGGGGTAAAAAGTTTCGTCAATTCGCGTAAAAAATGCTTCACAGAACCGCTTTGCTGGGAATGTTTTCCCACTTTGCGGATATATTAAGAGTGCGAGGTCTTTATGAATCAAAAAATGTCTTCTCTCAAATGGATTTGCGCCGCATCGGCTTTTGCCTTCTTGGCGGCTTGTTCCTCTTCGGATTCGGGTTCGAATGCAACCACCGAAGAATCTTCCAGTAGCACGGAATCCTCTGTAGAGGCGTCCTCTGCGGATACTTCGACAGAAACTTCTTCTGCGGATGGCGCAACTTCAAGTGCGACGGCCACCTCTTCGACGTCTTCGGCTTCGGATTCCGATTCCGACGAATCGACGGCGACGGATACGGATACGCTCAGCACAAGCACCTGGCTCACCTGGGATACTCCGACTTCTCCGACGGCGGCTTCTTATTCCGCCCCGGATTCCGCTGTGATTGTGACGCTTGCAGAAAGCGGCTTCACGGTGACGAATGCGGGAACGAAATCCGTTTCTGTAACGGATAATAAGCTGGTCGTGGGAAGCCCAGGCCTTTATGTGTTCAGCGGCACGATGAGCGATGGCCAGATCTTGGTGACCGCCGATGACAATTCCACGGTGGAATTTGTCTTCAACGGCGTGATGCTCGGCAATTCCGAAAATGCTCCGGTCTTCCTCGTCAGCGGCGACAAGTTGAAGATTGAACTTGCCGAAGGTTCGACGAACATCCTTTCCGACGCGCGCAGCTATCAGTACATGGCGGTTGGCACTTATACAGAAGCGGACTCGGTTCCAAAGGCATGCCTCTATGGTCGTGAAGACTTGACCCTCAAGGGCAACGGTACTTTGTATGTAACCGGTAATTACAACAACGGTATTCATACGAAGGCGGACTTGATCATTAACGACAGTCCGACGATCTACGTGAATACGGTGAATAACGCGATCAAGGGTAAGGGCTCTGTCCGTATTAACGACGGTGGTACCTATTACCTGCGCACCGGTGACGGTACAGGCATTTCTTCGGACAAGGAAACGGATCCGGAAAAGGGTCGTGTCTGCATCAAGGCGGGAACCTATACCATGGATGTGGGAAATAACGGCATTAAGGCGTTCTACACGGACTCCCTTGCGGGCGGCACATTCACCATCCATTCTGCAGATGATGCGATTCAAGGCTCGACGGTGATGATTTACAATGGTGACTATACCGTGGAATCGGGCGACGAAGGCATTAACGCAAAGTCCGCCATGTACCTGCGAGGCGGTTCTGCAACGGTCACCAAGAGCTCGAAGCCGTTTATGGCGACTTCTGCGATGGTCGTCTCTGGCGGTAGCTGGTTCGGTCTCGGTGGCGGTTACACGGAAACGATGATTCCGACGGAAGCGACGGCTTATACCGTGGCGGCTCAACTCCCGGCTGATATCACAAGCGGAGCTACGGTGACGATTGAAAATGCTTCCGGTACGACGGTTTACTCCGCAACGGCTGGCAAGAATATTTCTTCGATCTATGCTTCTTCCGCTGACTTCGCTGCTGGTACTTACACCGTCTACGCGGATGGCGCAGCAGTCTGCTCCTTCACGTTCACTGCTGATTCTTACGTCGCATCGACCTGCACAGCAG
>JAILDK010000097.1 GCA_024689485.1 Fibrobacter sp. | reverse complement strand
TGAACAATCTAAGCGATGAGTGGATCGTTTGGATGAACAAGTTCTTTGACGAAGATCCAAAGGCTCACGGCGCAAAGGCTTGCGAAGCGGATTGCATTGTTTACCATAATCAGTACGGGCTTGTCATCATTGAAATCAAGGGTGGAATTATCAGCTGCCGGGAAGGTCGTTGGTCGCAAGGGAACCGAAGAATGGACAATCCCTATTGTCAGGCTGGCGCTACGGCGGCGAGTATCCGTCAACGGCTCAAAAAGAATTTCCGTTTGAATCCCCGTTCTACGCATTGCGTCGCGTTCCCGGATATGGAAGATCGCGGTACCATTGCCAAGTCGGAGCTGGATGATTCCTCGGTGATTTTGCGGGGAACCTTGCAGGATCCTAAAAAGCTCGAAGAATTTTTGATTCAACTTTTGGAACGTCCAAGCCCAAAGTTTGGAAAGCCTTGGCCGCATACGCCTTTAGAAAAGGAAGAGCGTCAGCTTTTGTATTCCGTGCTCGACGGGAAAGACATGCCGACTGCGCCTGAGGTGTGGAAAGACCAGAACCTTTGTCGTAATGTGGTGCGCGATTTTATGCACATCTTTATGGATGCGATTTCTGCAAACCAGTGCATTGCGATCAACGGCGTTGCGGGTTCCGGCAAAACCAAGATGGCGGAATGGGAAATCGGCGATCTTTTGGAAAAGGGAAAACGTGTGGCGTTTGTCTGCTACAACGAGCTCCTTGCCGATCATCTAAAAAAGAAAGAGGATCTGCATGGTGCAGAAATCCACGCCTTTTTCCGTTGGATCGACGAGTACTTTGCAAAAAAATGGGACAAGCCGGTTAAAATGCCGCAGACCGCCGAAGAGAAGAGCGCTTTTTATGGCGCAAATGGCGAAGCGATGCGGTTGCTGAACCAGTTTGTGAATGAACTTCCGGAAAGCGAAAAGTTCGATGCGCTGTGGATCGACGAAGGTCAGGATCTTTCGAAGGAGCATTTGGACATCGCCTTGATGCTTCTTAAAAAAGACGGACTTTTGCGCTTTGCCTACGACAAGGTACAGCTCGTTTTTGACTGGGGCAGGGAAAATTGCGCGGTGGAAACGTTGCTCCAGGAACGCTCCGTTTGCCGCTTTAATTTGAACCGCAGCTACCGCAGTACGCAGAACATTATCCAGTGGGTGCGGGATAATGCGCATGTCGATATCCGGTCGTTCCAAGAGATGCCGGAAGGCGATGCGGTGGAAGTCGTGGACTTTAAGGACAACCTGGATTTGCGCGACAAGATCAATCAAAAGATGAGCATTTTGCACAGAGAAAAGAAAATTTTGCCGAAGGATGTGATGATGCTCAGCCTTGCGGGGGAAAATTCTTCGGGCCTAAAGGAAATTTCGATTGAAAATTGTGCGATTTTCCCGAAAGAACTCGTGCTGGGCAAGGCGAATCTTTTTAGCATTTACAGAGCAAAGGGCCTGGAAAACAACTGCGTCTTTTTGATCGATAACTTTAAGACTCCGGATTCGGAAGAGAAATGGCAAAAGTACCGCGGGCTTCTTTGCGTGGCCGCAACACGTGCACGTTATAAACTTGTTGTGTTCAAGAAAAAAGATTAACCTCAGGGGAATATCATGGACCAGAACGAAAACAACGAAATCAACGAAAATATCGAACGGGATGAACAGCTCCAGATGGCAGTGGAAGAATTGAACGCAAATCGTCCGATTGATACGATCGGATGCAAGCAGTATGCCTGGGGTGCAATGGAGGGGAACTGGCGCTGTGGTGCAATGGTCCTTGTGATGTGCCTTCTGCTCGGCGTGCTCCTTGCGTCGCCTCTTTTTGTGTTGGAAGAAGGGACCGGGCTGTATATCGCTTGGGACTGGATTTCGTCGTTGCTCTGCTGGGTGGTGAGCCTGGGAGCGTTGGCGAACTTTTTGGATATCGCTCGCGGTAAAAAGCCGGGACTAGCCCGCATTTTTGTCGGATTCCAGAGCGTGGAATTCTGCTTCCGCTACTTGGGCATGGTAATTCTTCGTGCAATTTTTGTGATCCTGTGGAGCCTGCTCTTGATTATTCCGGGTTTGATGAAGATGTATTCTTACACGATGTCGCAATGGATTCTGCTGGACCATCCGGAATATTCTCCGCGGCAGGCGATTACGGCGAGCAAAAAGATGATGGTCGGTCATCGGTTGGAGCTCGTGATGCTGCAGGCGCGTTTTTTGGGATGGTTTTTGCTTTGCTTGGTGACTTTTGGCATTGCGAGCTTCTGGGTTACGCCGTATTACTACGCCGCCAAGGGCAAGTTCTACATGGACCTTCTCGCTCGCAATGAAACAGAAAAAGCGTAAAAAGAAGACGATGGATCGGTCGCAAATGATGCGGGCGGTCCATGCCGAAGATACGAAGCCCGAAGTCGTTGTACGGCGGGCTCTTTTTTCTGCTGGGCTGCGCTACCGTTTGCACCGCCGGGATCTACCCGGAACGCCAGACATTTTTGTGCTTAAGTACAACACGGTCGTTTTTGTGAACGGCTGCTTTTGGCATCAGCACGGTTGCAAGTTCACCACGCGCCCCAAAACCCATTCGGAATTTTGGAACAACAAGTTCGATAACAACGTCGCCCGAGACGTAAAAACGTTGCAGCGCCTGTCGAATGAGGGATTTCGCGTGGCCGTCGTCTGGGAGTGTTCCTTAAAAACGGACCCCGCCCGCGTCACGGAACGCCTGGTGCAGTTCATATTAGGGGACGAGGAATTTTTAGAAGTTTAGGCGTTTTTGACATTTTTTGTCGCAATAAAAAGCTATCTTTTTTGAGTTGATTTTGGGAGTTTTATGTCGAAGCATTTGCATTTGAAGTTTGCTGTGAATTTGGAAACCTTGGCCGACGAGATGATCGAGGAAGTCTCGAAGGCTTGGACTTCACCTTTGGATCCTCCGGTGGTGATTTTTTCGGAATATAAGGTGGAGCAGTGGTTCCGCTTGCACTGGATTGAAAAGAAGGGCGTTCTTGCGAACTTGAACCGCAAAAGTCTTGACCGCTTTTTGATGGACATTCTGGTCGGGGACGATCCGAACAAAAAGAAGCTTACGAGCGATATGCTGCGCAACGTGATCCTTGCGTATTTGCAGCAAAAGGATGCCGCGGGCGTTGAAAATTACAAGACTCTCGATGCAAAGGTTTCGGATTACCTGGTGGATCCGGTTTCGGGCTCGGTGGACGAAAATCGCCTTTTTGATTTTTCGAATAAGCTCGCCGGACTTTTCCTTGAATATGAAACGAGCCGCCCGGGTGAATTCTTGAGCGGTGTCGAAGGCTTTTTGGACTGCTGGAAGCAGGGCGCGTTGAAGGACTTTTTCCTTTCGAAAACGGGAAAGCCTGTGGAAAACGAAGCCTGGGAGCGCAAGCTTTACGCGGCGATCTTTCACAATGAAAAAGGCGACTCCCTGCTCACGAAAGTTTTTAAGGCGGCGGCCAAAGATTCCGATCAGCAGGTGGAATATCTCACGCTGCCGTTCCTGTACCACATGAACCGCAAAGACGGCAAAATGGAATTCCATTACAATTCCAAGCAGCCTGTCTTTATTTTAGGGCTTTCGGGCATGGGCCAGTTCTACCGCGTGGTGCTGCAGGAATTTGCCAAGGAACACGATGTTTACGCCTACATTCAGAATCCCTGCATGGAATTCTGGGAAGATGTGGAAGCGCCCAAGGTAAAACATTCCATTACGCCGACGTATTCCGCAGAAGTAGACCCGGATTCGGATGATGAAAACGGTCTTGTGGAAAATGAAAATGCGCTCCTTGTGAACTGGGGACGTGCGGGCCGCGACAACATTAAACTTTGGAGCCTTGCCGATGATTATCAACAAGGCTTTGACGACGATGTGACAAAACTTTACCAGGGTGAAAGGGCGCGTTCGTCGGATTCGCTTTTGCATCAGGTGCAGTGGATGATTGCGAACCGTAAAAACGTTTTCCGCGACGGTTACACTTTTAAGAACGACGAATCTCTGACGATTACGGCTGCGCCTTCGAAAGTGCGCGAAGTGGAAGCGGTGCACACGCGCATTTGCAAGCTTTTGGAAGAAGGCGCAGACATTCGAGATATTCTGGTGGTTTCGCCGAATATTGCCGCTTACCGCACTGCGATTTTCCAGGTTTTTGACCAAAGTGAAAAGTCAACGCCGAACGGGGTGCATGTGCGCTTTGCGCTGCTCGATTCGGCGCAAAAGAAATCCTTGCTCGGTGAAGCCTTGGATGTGCTTTTTGCTATTCGTAAAAAGGGCGCTCTCGCCCGTGATGACTTTTTTGCCTTGATTCGAAATCCGATTGTGCAGAACGTGCGTCGCATTTCCCCGGATGATGTGAACAGCTGGGAAACCTGGGTGAGCGATATGAACGTTTACCGCGATCACCGGGCGGAATC
>JAILDK010000051.1 GCA_024689485.1 Fibrobacter sp. | reverse complement strand
ATTGAAATCAACCAGCGTTACGCCCTCGTGATGATGCCGACCATGGCATTCCTTGCGGCATTCGGCATTCGAAAGCTCCTCTTTGTCGCCTACTTCCTCGCAGGGAAAACGAGCCTGCAGAACGATTTCAAGGCAAACCTCGCCGCCACTTTGATCCTTTCCGTTATCGTCTGCGGCAACACGCTCGGTTACAAAGAAAGCTTCAACAAGAACATCATGTACAACCGCAACCATCTGACGACCGAAGAAGCCGAAATTTGGAAGTGGCTGGAACTTCAACCGAAAAAGCCTCGCCTGTTCGTTTACGGAAGGCCCTGGCATTTTGTCGCCTACGGGCAGTCCGCGATCCATTACAACCGCGCCCGTCAGATTCCACAAGATTCCCTGCAGAGCTTGATTCAAAAGTACGACGGCGAAGTCTATTACATTCGCGGTCTTGACTGCTGGGATTCCAAAACATACCATGCGAAGGCGGTGGAACATCGCATTCCGACGACCTGCGACATTTTTGAACGCGAAGCGAAACTCGAAGACGTTTACCAGGTGCTGATTACCCACAACTACTGGGTGACGATCAAAAAGATTTCAACCCGTCGCGATTACGATCCGGAAAAGCTCTTTGCCTTTGGATTCTGGCAGGGAGAACCTTCCTCGCAGACGTTCATCTTCAACTCGTCTGAATACTTTGGCACCAAGGCTCCGTGGAAGATCCGCTTTGCGTTGAACGGCGATTCGATTTACGCGAAGCCTTACCAGGCGGGCGACTTCAGCGATACGCTCACCGGTCCCGTGTTAAAGCCCGGCTACAACAAGCTCGAAGCGGACATTTACGATTCAACGACTTCCGAAGCGATTGCCCACATTGAAAACTTCCGATTCTTCCGTTTTGAAGGAGCGCTCGAACTTTCCCAGATGCAGCCGACAGCGCACAGGCAGGCCTGGGGAAACCTGAGCAGGAACGCTTCGATCGAAGGGCACGCCTTTACGCTCAACGGCAAAAAGTTCAACGAAGGCTTTGGCGTTCACGCTTCGAGCGAAACGAACTTTGACTTGCAAGGCAAGTTCGAACGTTTAACCGCCATCGTCGGTCTTGACGAAGAAAGCCTTTGCAGCGACGGCATTGCGTACAAAATTTTTGGCGACGGCAAGCTCCTTTACCAGAGCCCGAGCGTCGCCATCGGAAAACCGGATTCATTAGACGTGATCGTGCACGGCGTCCGTGAACTTTTGATTACGACCGATTCCCTTTCGAATAAAGACTGCGACCATGTGGACATCGTCCATCCGACTCTTTTTCCGAGCGGAAAGGTCGAGCTTAAATCCGAGGTAAAATAATGCTTTTATCCGTCATCGTTCCCCTGTTCAACGAAGAAGAAATCGTCGCCAAGACCTTTTCGGTTCTCGAAGAGGAACTCAAAGACATTGAGCATGAACTGATCTTTGTGAACGACGGTTCTAAGGACCGCACCCGTGAAATTTTGGAAAAGCTCTTGGAGCAGACTCCGCAGAATAAGCTTGTGAATTTTAGCCGCAACTTCGGTCACCAGGCCGCTTTCAGCGCAGGCTTAAAGCACGCCCAGGGCGACGCCGTCGTGATTATTGACGGAGATTTGCAGGATCCGCCGTCGTTAATCAAGGATATGCTTGTGAAGTGGCGCGAAGGTTACCAGGTGGTCTATGCCCAGCGCCGCAAGCGCCAAGGCGAAACCGTTTTTAAGAAGGTAACAGCACACCTTTTTTACAAGCTTTTGCATTCGCTTACAAGCATCGACATTCCGCAGGATACGGGAGACTTCCGTCTCATGGACCGCGTTGTCGTGGATCAGTTGAATGCCCTGCCCGAACGCAACCGTTTTTTGCGCGGTCTTGTCTGCTGGGTGGGATTTAAGAAGATCGGAATCCTTTACGACCGCGCCGAACGCACGGCGGGAACGTCCAAGTATCCGCTTCGCAAAATGCTCCGCCTCGCGATGGACGGTATCACAGGCTTTAGCACGACGCCTTTGAAGGTCAGCTTTTTAATGGGTTTCTTTGCGACGATCATCGCCTTTGGCGTGTTCGTCTGGAGCATTCTCGAAAAGTTCTTGAGTCCGGCGACAACGGTTCCGGGCTGGGCATCTCTCATGACCGTGATCGTTTTCTTCGGCGGCATTCAGCTGATGTCCATCGGCATTGTCGGCGAATATATTGGGCGCATTTACGAAGAAGTAAAGCAGCGTCCGTTGTACATTGAGGATAAAAAATCCGAGGAAAAGAAATGAAACACAGTTTGTTTGTGATGAGCGCTCCCTCCGGAGCGGGCAAGACGACCTTGAAGGACCTGGTGATCAAGGAATTTCCGGACATGGTCTATTCCATTTCCGCAACGACCCGCGCTCCGCGTGAAGGCGAAGTGGACGGCGTTCACTACTTCTTTAAGAGCCGCGACGAATTCAAGCGCATGATTGCGAACAACGAACTCGTGGAATGGAACGAAGTCCACGGCAACTTCTACGGCACCCCGAAGAGCTTTGTCGAAAAGATGCTCTCCGAAGGCAAGCGCGTTCTTTTTGACCTGGACGTCTTTGGCAAGGTCAATTTTGACAAGGTTTACCCGGAAGCGATCGGCATTTTGATTCTTCCGCCGTCGCTCGAAATCCTTGAACAGCGCCTGCGCAACCGCAACACGGACTCGGACGAAGTCATCAATCTGCGCCTGCACAACGCCCGCAAGGAAATCGAATTTGCCGAGCAGAACGGCAAGTATGAATACAAAATCGTCAATGACAATCTCGAAGACGCCGCAAATATGTTGCGAAAGATTCTTTCCGAGTAGTTTGCAACGAATTTTCAAGTAAAATCCCTTTGCTAGTGCGAAGGGATTTTTTTATCTTTGCCCGCTGGAAAATTCTTCAAGGACACGCACTATGAATCTTAATCCTCTTGCTGAAGCGCTCAACAGCGATCTCTCCGCTAACGGATCCTCCATCCTCCAAATGCTTTCCGAAAAGGGAAAGGCCATTTTCTTCCCGAGCAAAGGTATTCTCGGCCAGGGTGGCGAAGCAAAGGGTAAAGAAATCAATGCGACCATCGGTACCGCTCTCGAAGATGACGGCACCCCGCTCGTTCTTCCGAGCGTGATGAAGTCCTTGAACATGCCGAAGCAGTCCTTCCTCTACGCACCGAGCTACGGTAACCCGGACCTCCGTGACGCTTGGAAGGCACAAGTCATTCGCAAGAACCCGAGCCTCGAAGGCAAGTCCTTCTCCCGCCCGGTCGTTACCGCCGCTTTGACGCACGCCATTTCCATGGCCGGCTACCTGTTCCTCGATCCGAACGACAAGGTCATCATTCCGGACCTGTACTGGGACAACTACGAACTCGTTTTCGAAAACGCCTACGGCGCCAAGATTCAGACCTACAACACCTTCAAGAACGGCGGTTTTGACGTCGAAGCTCTCGAAGAAGCTTTGAACAAGGACGGCATCGGTAAGAAAGTTCTGCTCTTGAACTTCCCGAACAACCCGACCGGCTACACCGCTACCGAAGAAGAAGCCAAGAAGATCACGGAAGTCCTCGTCCGCGCAGCCGAAAAGGGCAACAAGGTCGTCGCCCTCCTCGATGACGCCTACTTTGGACTTGTATACGAAGACGGCGTGACCCGCGAATCCCTCTTCACAAAGCTCCTCGACGCTCACAAGGACGTCCTCGCTGTGAAGCTCGACGGTCCGACGAAGGAAGACTACGTTTGGGGCTTCCGCGTGGGCTTCATGACCTTCGGTTTCAAGGGTGCCACTCCGGAACAGCTCAAGGCTCTCGAAAGCAAGGCTGCTGGCGCTGTCCGCGGTAACATTTCCAACGCTCCGAACATTTCCCAGCGCATTCTCCTCGCCGCTTACAACAGCCCGGAATACGTGAAGGAAAAGGAAGAAAAGTACGCCGTGTTGAAGAAGCGTTACGACATCATCAAGGAAACGCTCGCTTCCCACCCGGAATACTCCGAAGCATTTGAACCTATGCCGTTCAACAGCGGTTACTTTATGTGCGTCAAGCCGAAGGGTGTCGACGCCGAAGCCGCTCGCGTTGAACTTCTTCAGAACTACAGCACGGGTACCATTATGCTCAAGGGTCTGCTCCGCCTCGCCTTCTCGGCTGTGCCGACGGCAAAGCTCCCGCAGCTCTTTGACAATGTGTACCACGCGATTCTAGCTCTCAAATCCAAGTAATAGGAGGCATCATGCCCGATTTCGCTACCTTGAACTACGACGGTAAGGATTACAACCTTCCGCTCGTAACTGGAACGGAAAACGAAAAGGCGATTGACATTTCCAAGCTCCGCAAGGACTCGGGTCTTGTCACGCTGGACTACGGCTACACGAACACGGGTAGTACGAAGAGCCAGATCACCTTTGTGGATGGTGAAAAAGGCATTCTTCGCTATCGCGGTTACAATATCGAAGACCTCGCCGCCTACACCACCTTCCCGGAAACGGCATGGCTTCTCATTTACGGAAATCTTCCGACCCGTGAACAGCTCGGTTCGTTCCGCCGTCTTTTGACGGAAAACGCCCTGATCCACGAAAACCTGTTGAACTTCTTCCGTGAAATGCCGCCATCGGCTCACCCGATGGGTATTCTCGGCGCAGTCGTGAATGCGCTCGGCCTCTTTACCCCGCGCTTCTATGACGACGAAAGCAAGCAGGACGCGTTCAACCTGACCGTTGCAAGCTTGATTTCCAAGGTGCGCACGATTGCCGCGTTCTCTTACAAGGCAAGCATCGGCGAACCGTTCGTCTATCCGGATGCGGAAAAGAGCTACTGCTCGAACTTCCTCAACATGATGTTCTCGAGCAAGGCAAAGCCGTACAACGTGGACCCGCTTTTTGTCCACGCTCTGAACGTTCTTTTGATTGTCCACGCGGACCACGAACAGAACTGCTCGACGTCTACCGTCCGCATGGTCGGCAGCTCGCAGGCAAGCCTTTACGCAAGTATCTGCGCAGGCATTTGCGCCTTGTGGGGCCCGCTCCACGGCGGTGCAAACCAGGCAGCTCTCGAAACTTTGATGAAGATTCACCAGAGCGGTCTCACGGTCAAGCAGGTCATCGAAAAGGCAAAGGACAAGAAGGACCCGTTCAAGCTCTACGGCTTCGGTCACCGCGTCTACAAGAACTACGACCCGCGTGCCAAGGTTCTCAAGGGCCTTGTCCACACGATCTTCGACCGCGAACACATTGCCGACCCTCTGCTCGACATTGCAAGCGAACTCGAAGAAGCCGCCCTCAAGGACGAATACTTCATTGAACGTAAGCTCTACCCGAACGTGGACTTCTACTCGGGCATCCTTTACCACGCCATGGGAATTCCGACGAACATGCTCACCGTGATGTTCGCCATTGGACGTCTCCCGGGCTGGATCGCTCACTGGAAGGAAATGCACGACGATCCTCTGTCGAAGATCAACCGTCCGCGTCAGATTTACACGGGCTACGCCGAACGTCCGTGGCTCCCGATCGACAACCGCGGTTAATTTTTAAGATTCAAAAAAAGGCTCGCAGAAATGCGGGCCTTTTTTGTTTTTGAAAATGCAAAAAAATTATTCTTCGGAATTCAGAATGCGCAAGTAGCTCGCATAGCGGGCCTTGGGAATTTCGCCCGATTCCACACGGGCAAGCACATCGCAGCCCGGTTCATTAATATGCATGCAGTCGTTGTACTTGCAGGTAAAGAATTCACCCGGGAAAAATCCCGGGAACGAACGCGCCAAATCATGACCGTCCATTTCCACGACTCCCAGTTCACGGATCCCCGGCGTATCGATAATGCGACCGCCAAAAGGAAGATCGAACAGGCTCGAAGACGTCGTCGTGTGACGACCCTTGCCGTCGAGTTCGCGGACTTCGCCCACGTTCAGCTGAGCCTCGGGCACAAGAGCGTTCACCAGGCTAGATTTGCCGACACCGCTCTTTCCCGAAAGCACGGAATTTTTGTCTTTTAAAACTTCGCGCAATTCATCCAAGCCTTTACCCGATTTGCAGCTCACGCAAATGAACTTGTCGACAATCGAAATAAAATCCTTCACGTCCTGCGGAATTTCTTCCACAAGATCCGTCTTGTTCAGAACCATCACGAGCGGCAAATTGCAAAGGTTCGCCGCAAGCAAAAAACGGTCCGCAAAGCCGTAGTTGAACGGAGGCTCGGCCACGCTCGAAACGACCACCACCTGGTCGACGTTTGCCGCGAGAACGAGTTCCCTGCGGGACTTGTCCTTGGGACCGGGGCGCACCAGCGCCGACTTTCTCGGCAGCACGCGGAGCAGCGAATAAGGAGCGTCCTCTTCCGCATTTTTCGCACGGGCAATGATCACCTGATCGCCGACGACCGGAAATTCCTTTAATTCGTAAACGACCGCGGCGCGGTAAGTCGCGTTTACGCTGTCGCCGTTCGGCAGTCTCACGACGCAGGTTCTGCGGTGGACTTCCAAAACCAAGCCTTCCACGGAATCGTCCGCGTCGAACTTTTCCGAAGGGTCCTTGATCTTTTTGATTTTAGGCTTTTTGAATTCACGGCTCCAACGTTCCTTGATCGGGCGGTCGTCGAGCGTTCCGCGTTTCCACATTTCCATCGTGTTCACGCGACGAGCGCGTGCGTCGCGGCGGAATGTACGGCCGGAGTGTTCTTCTTCCTGATCGTTGTCGAGTTCGTGATTCATCAGCCCTAATTTAGAATATTTTCTTCTTCTCTTTTTTATCTTTTGAGATATGCTTTCGCTTTTTAAAATGTCCCGAGTCGGAAACATCGTGATTGCGATCGTCACGCTTTCTGCCGGTTACTTTCTGTCGAAAGGGAGCTATACCCCTTCGAGTTTTATCGCTGACGCATGCGCCTTTGCATTCGCCATCGCCTTTGGAAACATTTACAACGACCTGTTGGACGTGGAAACGGACAAGGTGAACAAGCCAGAACGCCCGATTCCCTCGGGAAAGGTTTCGCCGTTTGCGGCCAAAGTGGCAAGCCTTGTCTGCATCATTTTGACCCTTCTCCTTGCGGCGATTCCCGGAACGCAGCACCTGGTGCACCTCGGATTTTTTGCAGGAATCCTTCTGCTGCTCTTTTTGTACGACAAGTTCTTGAAGCAGATTCCGCTCGTGAAAAATGTGACGGTCGCCGTTCTCTGTGCAACGCCCATTCTGCGGGCAGCCTTCCTTACAGACGCTGTCTTTGAGCCGCTTTACGCCACCGCGGGCTTCGCCTTTTTGTTCACGCTCGCCCGGGAAATTTTAAAAGACTTGGAAGACGCAAGCGGAGACTTGAAAGCGGGCATCATCACGTTCCCACTGATCGCCGGCAAAGAACAAGCCCAGATGCTTGCAAGCCTCATCATCGGCTTTGGACTTTTTTCCATTCCGATGCCCGTGCTTTTGAACTGGTTCCACCCGGCCTTCTTGCTTGTACTTGTGCCGCTACTGCCCACGTGTATTGCCCTAATCCGCAAGACGTACAAAAAGAAGTACCGCGCCGCGCAAAAGCTGACCAAGCTCGCGATGATCACAGGACTTGTCGCTCTGATTCTGACCGGTTTTGTGTAAGGTTCTCCCATGAAAAAAGTCCTCGGCTTGATCGTTCTCGGTGTTCTGCTCATCGCTTCACTCCACGTCACGCGCCATTTTTTGCAGCAGAAAAAAGAAGCCGAAACCTTTAACCGCTACGTGGACGAATTCAACGCTTGCTCCGAAGCGAGGCATTGGAAGTGCGCGGAAACGCACCTGGACTTTCTCTTAAAAGAACTTCCAAACGACACCAATCTGCAAATGCATTACGCGGGCATCCTCTTTGAACAGGGCCGCTACGAGGAATGCATTTCTTACATCGAATCTCGCACGTTCCGGTCTGCGGACTTTGAGTTTCTCGTCGAAAAGTCCAAACTTTTGATCCGCGAACGCGATGAACTTGGCATTAAAGACTTTGGGCATTTCCGTTTGGAACTCGACGGTTACGCGGACCCAATCGAAGTGCAAGAGGCTTTGAGCGTTCTTGAAATCGCCTACGATTCCCTTTCGAATCTTTTCCAGTTCTACCCCGAAAACACCATTCTCGTGGTGATGTACCAGTCCAAGGATTTTCAAGGCGTGGGAGACCATCCCGATTGGGTCGGAGCCGTTTACGATGGAAAGCTCCGATTCCCGGCGAACCTGATGCAGTATCGGGAACTTTACCGCCCGATTCTTTTTCATGAGCTGACCCACGCCTTTGTGCATCAGATGACCCGTGCCAAGGTTCCGCTGTGGTTGAACGAAGGCATTGCGCAGGTGATCGACGGATCGCGCAACGGGCGTCCGCAGCCAAGCGGTCCCGTGCCGAGCCTCGAAGATTTAACGGAAAGCTTTACCAAGCACTCTGACCGTGCAACGGTAGAACGCTTGTACTGGTACTCCCAAAAGATGGTGGAAACGCTCCTATCGGACGCAGGAGACGACCGATTCGTCAAACTCCGCAACGTATTTGTCGACCTGCAAAAATCCAGCGTGGACGAAGCTTTAATGCGACATTTTTGTAAGAAACAGGGGGACCTACTTTACAATTTTGTCGAAAGAAAATAAAAAACCGAAAGCCTCTCGTATTGTGATACCGTACCCCCCTTTTTAAATTAACGGCATCACTAGAGAGGTCCCCATGTTGGATGAACTTCACGAAGAATGCGGCGTCATCGGAATTTACAACGGTGAAAACGTCGCCCGCAATGTTTGTATGGGACTCTACGCTCTGCAGCATCGCGGTCAAGAAAGCGCCGGCTTCGCCATCACCAACGGAGAAAAAATCCGAGTTCGCAAATCGATGGGACTCGTTTCCACTCTCCTCCGCGAACACAACGTCGACGAATTGCAAGGCTACGCCGGAATCGGCCACGTGCGATACAGCACAACGGGTTCAAGCACTCTCGCCAACGCCCAGCCGATTCTCATCAGCTGCAAATGGGGCCAGCTCGCGATTGCGCACAACGGCAACCTCACCAACGCCGCCGAACTCCGCGCCGAAATGGAAGAAGCGGGTCACATTTTCCAGACCACTTCCGACTCCGAAATCTTTTTGCACGAAATCGCCCGCACCCAGGCGCCAAACTTAAAAGAAGCGATCAAAAAGGCGATTTCCAAGCTCACCGGCTGCTTCTGCATGCTGATTCTTGCCAAGGACACTCTCTACGTCGCCCGAGACGGTTTTGCCTTTAGACCGCTCTCCATTGCAAGACTCGGAAACAGCTGGTGCGTCGCAAGCGAAACCTGCGCATTCGACCTTTTAGGCGCAAACTACGTGCGCGACATTCAGCCGGGTGAACTTTTGACGATTACCAAGGAAGGTCTCCAGTCCGAAACCTTCACCCAAAAAGGTCGCCTCGCCCACTGCATTTTCGAATACATCTACTTTGCCCGTCCGGATTCCAAGATCTTTGAACAGAGCTGCGACAAGATTCGCCGCAAAATGGGCAAGCAGCTCGCCCGCGAATGCCCCGTCGATGCCGACATCGTGATTCCGGTTCCGGATTCTTCGACAACGGCCGCCTTGGGCTTTGCACGCGAATCCGGCATCAAGTTTGAAATCGGACTCTTGCGTAATCACTACGTCGGCAGAACCTTTATCGACCCGACGCAAAATGTGCGTTCCCAAAAGGTACGCCTCAAGTTCAACCCGATCGAAGGCGTCCTCAAAGGTCGCAAAGTCTGCGTCGTCGACGATTCCATTGTCCGCGGCACGACCTTAAAAATCCTTTCCAAGATGATCCGCGATGCAGGCGCCCTAGAGGTCCACATCCGCATCGCATCGCCTCCGGTTGCACACGCCTGCTACTTCGGCATGGACTTTCCGAACGCAGGCGAACTCGCCGCAAGCAGCATGAAACCGCAGGAAATCGCCAAAATGCTCGGAGTCGAAAGCCTGGGCTATTTGAGCATTGACGGCATGAAGGAATGCACCTCGGCTCCAAGCGATTACTGTGCAGCCTGTTTCGACGGAATTTACCCTGAATATATCGGAAAAGAAGCGGGCAAATTCAGCTGCGGCTAGTTTTTTGTTATAATTGGCGTCGTGAAATTTTCTAAAGGCGTCATCGATGGGCTTCCCATCGGAATCGGCTATTTGGCCGTTTCTTTCTCTTTCGGTATCGCAGGCTCCAAGACTCTTTCTTGGCCGCTTGTAACGCTTATATCCATGACCAATCTGACTTCTGCAGGTCAATTTGCAGGGCTTCAGATTATGCAGGCAGCAGGCACACTGATCGAAATGATCATTGCGATGTTCTTTATTAACCTGCGCTATTCCCTTATGGCGATTTCCCTTTCGCAAAAGGTGACGCCGAGTTTTGGCACTTTGCAGCGCCTGCTTTTGAGCATTGGCATTACCGATGAAATTTACGCGGTCGCGATCGGTTCCAAGGAAAAGGTGAACCCGCTGTATTTTTTGGGGCTTACCGTTCTGCCGTATCTCGGCTGGTCCACGGGAACGCTTTGCGGTGCAATCGCCGGTGAAATTTTACCCGCCATTTTGACGAACGCCTTGGGCGTTGCGCTTTACGGCATGTTCATTGCGATTGTCGTTCCGCCGATGAAAGCGCATAAGCCGACAAGCATCGCCGTTGCAATTGCAGTCGCTCTCAGCTGCGCCTTCTATTACGTGCCTGTGCTGCAAAACGTTTCTGCGGGCTTTGCGATCATTATTTGCGCGGTCGTCGCTTCGCTTCTTTGTGCGAAATTCTTCCCGATCAAGAAAAATGCGGAGGCAAATTCATGAACCTGCACGATTTTGCCCTGTATCTGTTCGCGATGGCGGGCGTCACATATTTGCTCCGCACAATTCCCTTCATTTTGCTGAAAAAGCAGTTGAAGAGCGAATTCTGGAATTCTTTCCTCGCCTACATTCCGTACACGGTTCTTGCCGCGATGACGGTCCCTGCGATTTTCCATGCGACGAATAACCGGATTTCGGGCATTGCAGCCTTTATCGCTGCGGTCGCCGCATCGCTTTTGGGGCGCGGTCTTGTTGTCGTTGCCTGCGCAGCGACTGCCGCCGTGCTTTTTGTCGACGGCGTGATCCTTTAATTTGTTATCTTTTGCCTCAAACTAACATGAGGTAAGCCATGAATTCTTCACGCGAGAATTGGGGCTCGAAACTTGGCGTTATTTTGGCTGTCGCCGGTAGCGCCGTCGGACTCGGCAATTTTTTACGTTTTCCTGTGCAAGCGGCTACAAACGGCGGCGGCACATTCATCATCCCTTACATCATCGCGTTCATCGTACTCGGCATTCCCCTGTCGTGGATTGAATGGACTCTTGGCCGTTATGCGGGCATTCTCCGCCACGGCACTTCTCCGGGCGCTTACGACCAGATTATCGGCAAGCCGTGGGGAAAGTACCTCGGCTCGATCGGCTTACTTCCGCCGCTCTTCATTATTTTCTATTACGTCTTTATCGAATCCTGGATTCTCGCCTTTACGTGGTACTCTCTCAACGGCAAGTTGATGGAAGTCGTCCAGGCGGGTAAAATCACGGAATTTTTCGGAAACTTCATTTCGCTGAATGAAAAGATTGGCGCCCTCCCGGCTGCAATCGTTTTCTTTGCCATTACCTTTGTCTGCAACATGGCACTGATTTCTTTTGGCGTGCGCAAGGGCATTGAACGTGTGAACAAGATTTCCATGCCGATCCTCGTGATCATGGGCATTATCCTTGTGGTTCGCGTTCTCACGCTTCCGGGCATTAGCAAGGGCCTTGCCTTTATGTGGAATCCGGACTTTTCGGCTCTCACAAACCCGCAAGTTTGGCTTGCCGCCGCAGGCCAGGTGTTCTTCACCATGAGCCTTGGCATGGGCATTGTTTTCTGCTACGCGAGCTACACCAAGCGTCATGAAGACCTGGTGGTTTCTTCCCTTTCCGCGGACGCCGCAAACGGCTTTGCCGAAATCATCCTGGGCGGTACGATCGTGATTCCTCTTGCGGTCATCGTCATCGGGGCGAACATTGACGAATGCGCTAAACTCGGAACCTTCGGTCTCGCCTTCCAGAGTATGCCGCTTGTCTTTAGCAAGATTCCGTTCGGCAGCGCCTTTATGACGCTCTGGTTCCTAATGCTCTTTATCGCGGGCGTGACGAGCGCCATTTCGATCATCCAGCCGCTCATCAGCTTCTGCGAAGACGATCTTAAGCTGAGCCGTAAGAGCGCCGTGACGACGGTCGGTCTCATTTCCCTTGTCGGTGGCATTCTTGCAATTGCGGGCCTTGCCGCTGGCGCCGTCGACGAACTCGACTTCTGGGGCGGAAGCTTCCTGCTTGTGCTTCTCGGAACAATCCAGGCGATTGTCTTCGCCTTTATCCTCGGCCGTAAAAAGTCGGACACGGTTCCGGGCGAATCCGAAGCCTTTGCCCTTTTGAACGAAGGGGCAACGATCAAACTTCCGAAGGTGTTCCGTGTGATCATCCAGTATGTTTGCCCGGCTGCGCTTGTCGTTCTGCTCATTTCCTGGTGCATTCACGACGGTCTGAACATTCTGCTTCTCCGTCACATTGCCGATGACGCCATGGTGCAGTTCTTTGGAATTTCCATGCCGCAAAAGGCATTTACTCACGGCTTCCGTCTGTTCTTAATTCTTTCGGCGCTGATGGTGAACGTCGCCATTTGGTACGCCTGGAAGAGTGGACGTGCAACAGGCCGTGATCCGAAGATTAAAAAGGTTAGCATTGGTCAATCCGAGGAGGACGCATAATGGAACTCACAACCGGTGGACTGATTTTTATGATCGCCTCTTGGGCCGCCATTCTCGGCCTGAACATTTTCTGCTTCACCAAGATCTTTGGCAAGAAGAAGAAATAACCGTTCCCACCCCGTTTCAAAAGAAAAAGGCACTCCGAATGGAGTGCTTTTTTCGTGGAGCCTCCCGGACTTGAACCGGGAACCAACGGGTTATGAGTCCGCGGCTCTAACCAATTGAGCTAAAGCTCCTCAATGGTTTCCCAAAAGTAATAAAATATTTCTGCAAAATTCTATTTTTGAACACACAATGGCATTTTATTCAGACGAAGTCATTCAAGAACTCAAGCAGCAAACGAACATTGCGGACATCATCCAGCAGTTCGTTCCGCTCAAACGTTCTGGCGCAGGACGCTTCGTCGGCAGATGCCCGTTCCACAACGACCATTCCCCCTCCATGAACGTAAACCCGCAGATGGGCATTTACAAATGCTTTGCCTGCGGAGCGGGCGGCGACGTTTTCAAGTTCGTCATGGAACACGAAAAGCTGGACTTTAAGGCCGCCGTGGAATGGGTCGCAAGTGCCACCGGTTTTCAGTTGCCCGAACTCGGCGCCCCTCTCGCCCCGGAAGTCGCCGAAGAACGCACCCTCGTCCGCGAACTGAACGAGCTCGCCGCCGACTGGTTCGTCGAACAGCTCCCGAAAAGCGAAAAGGCTCTAGGCTACATCAGCACGAGACATCTTTCCGAAGAAACGCGGCACTTCTTTAAGGTCGGCTATGCGCCCGAAGGGCGCGAAGGCTTTTTAAGTTACGCCGCGAAAAACGGCTTCTCACCGCGACAGCTCGTCGAAGCGGGCCTCGCCGTGGAACGTGAAAACGGAGGCATCGCCGACAAGTTCCGCGACCGCCTGATGTTCGCCATCGAGAACCTCTCCGGAAAAGTCGTCGCCTTTGGCGGCCGCGTTCTCGACAAAGAAAAAAAGCCCAAGTATTTGAACAGCCCGGAAACCGCCCTGTACAAAAAAGGTGAAATCCTTTACGGGCTTTCCAAGGCAAAGACCGAAATTCCCAAGGCAGGTTCTGTCGTTCTCGTCGAAGGCTATTTCGACATGATCAGCCTTTACCAGGCGGGCGTCAAAAACGTCGTCGCCGTTTCGGGGACCGCTCTCACGGAAAAGCACGCGGAAATTCTTTCGCGTTACACCAAGAGCGCCTACCTTGTATTTGACGGAGACGAAGCGGGACGCAAGGCGGCTCTCCGCACCATCGAAATCGTGCTTCCCGAAGGCATCGTTCCCAAAATCGTCGCGCTTTCCCGTCCGAACGGTGAAAAGATCGACCCGGATAACTTTGTGAACGAGCACGGCGCTTCCGCCGCAGAAGACTTTAGGCAAGAACTGACCAAGGCCGAAGACTGGTTCGATTACCTGAGCCGCGTCACGCCGACCGAGACAATCGAAGACCGCGCCAAGTTCGTCACGCATCTAAAATCCATTTTGATCAACATGCGCGACCGCGAACTGCAGCACCAGTATCTGCGCCTGCTCGCGGAACGCTACGGCACCGAAGCGAACTTTGTGGGCATCCGTCCCAAGGAAGAAAAACGCAAATTCCATAACGACGAAGAAATGGACATGGCAATGCCCATGCCCGAAGAAGAACAGGTTCCCTGGAGCGCCTTACCGCCGATGGAACTGCGTTTTGTGAATTTAATTATCGCATCGCCTTCGCTCTGGGAACCGGCAAGCGTTTTCTTCGACCTGGATTTTGCAAGTTCCGGAGTGAGCCTTTTTGCTTCCGAAATTCTCGACGAACTTTTGAGCACCGCTCTCGCCGAGTACACGGAATACAGACAAATTAATTTAATGCGCTTGCACGATTCGCTTTCCCCGATTCCCGCCCAAGTTCTCGAATCCTTTGGCGAAGAATCCTGGGACGCCGAAGCCGCGCAGAAAGAATTTTTGGAATCGCTCGCAGAACTTGAAATCCGCACTGCGGAACGATTCCGCGACGAGCTAAAGTCCAAACCGATTACCGCCGAAACCATGAGCCTTCGCCTGGAGCTGCACCAGTTCGCCTCCAAAACGATCCGCGCAAGGCTCCGTTCCGATGCAGACGTATCGCGGGACCCGACTTTCTTCAAAGATTTGCTCGATTATCGCACCAAGCTCGTGGAGTACAGCGAAAAGATTTAAATTGGAGTCACTATGCTTTCTATCAAAAACCTCAAAGCAAGCCTGCTCGACGGCACTCAGATCCTCAAGGGAATTAACCTCGACGTCAACCCTGGCGAAATTCACGCCATCATGGGTATCAACGGCTCCGGTAAAAGTACCCTGGCAAAAGTGATCAGCGGTCACCCAGCTTATCAGGTCGATGAAGGCTCCGTCGAACTCGACGGCAAGAATCTTTTGGAACTCGAACCGAACGAACGTGCAAACGAAGGCTTCTTCGCCAGCACCCAGTACCCGATCGAAATTCCGGGCGTTCCCAATGTGGAATTTCTCCGCATGGCAGTCGACTCCAAACGCGCTTACTTGAAAGAAGGTCCCATCTCCGACGAAGAATTTTCGAAGCGCCTGAACGAAGCGATGGAACTTCTCGAAATGGACGACCGCTACCGCACCCGCGGCTTGAACGACGGCTTCTCCGGCGGCGAAAAAAAGCGCAACGAAATTCTCCAGATGGCAATGCTCCTGCCGAAGTACTCCTTCCTCGACGAAACGGACTCGGGCCTTGACATCGACGCGCTCCGCATTGTGTCGAACGGCATCAACCATTTGCACAACCAGAACCGCGCCGTCATTCTCGTGACCCACTACGAACGCATTCTCGACCTCGTGAAGCCGGACTTTGTCCATGTGCTGATGCACGGCAAAATCCTGATGAGCGGTGGTCCGGACCTTGCGCTCAAACTTGAAAAAGACGGTTACGATTGGATCGAGGGCGCCTAATGCAGAAAGAAGCCTTAGAAAGAATTCGGGAACTCGGTCTCCCGGGCCGCAAGGTCGAAGACTGGTACAAGTTCCCCACCGCGAATCTCGCCGCTTACAAGAGCCTCGAATTCATTTCGAGCAAGGAACTCCCCGTCGAAATCGACGACGCTTCCAACGTGGAACGCCTCGCCGAAAGCGATTTGCAAACAGCCGACTTCGGCATCGAAAAAGAAACCGATTTCTCGGCTCTCCTTCCGCTAGCGCTCGGCGCCAAATCCTTTGTGAAAGTCGTCGCTGACGGTGCTTCTGAAAACGGCATTCTCAAAGCGCACGACGAATATTCGCATACCGTTTTCCGCATCGGTAAAGGCGCCAAGGTTTCCCTCGAAATTCTCGAAAATAAAATCGAACGGGAACTTTCCGCAGAACGCATTGACCTCTTTGTCGGCGAAGATGCAGAACTCGAACTTTTCTCGACCGAAGTCGCGCACAAGCAGGAACTCAAGTTCCGCACGATCCGCGTTCACCAGGCAAAAGGCTCCAAGGTTCACATTCTCGATTTGAACCGTAGCGATGCCCTGCGCCGTACAAGCGTCGAAGCTTACCTCGAAGGCGAAGCCGCTGACTTCGGCTACCGCGCTCTGAACATTCTCCACGGAACTTCCGCCGAGCATGACTTTGTCCGCGTTTTCCACCATGCGGCACAGTGCCCGAGCCGTCAGTTCATTCGCAATTTGCTCTTTGACGCAAGCGCGGTCCATTATGACGGCGGCGTCGTAGCGGGTAAGGATTGCACGGGAACCGATTCTTCGGAACTCATCAACACGATGCTGCTTTCCGATGACGCGAGCATCCACGTCAAACCGACCCTCAAAATTTTCCACGATGACGTCGCCTGTTCGCACGGCAACACAGTCGGCACCTTGGAAAAAGAACCTCTCTACTACCTACAGAGCCGCGGCATCGATCGCAAGCACGCCGAAGAGCTTCTCATCGTCGCCTTTGCCAAGGATCTGATCGCCGAACATCCCTTTGAACCGGGCAAACAGCGCCTGTTCAAAGTCCTGTCCGAAGTCTTTACCAAGTAAGCGTTCAACTTTTCAAAAAATTCCAAGAGAAAAGGCTGCGAAAATTCGCAGCCTTTCTTTTTCAAAACGAAAAACTTGCCCAAGCCTTAGCGGAGATTTTTCTTTGCGCCGCGAAGAAGGTTCTTCACCTGCTTCGAAGAAAGAGGCGGTTCGGTCGGCGTATCACGGCGGCTCTTCGGGTAGCAATCTTCGCAGTAATAATGCACCACCACTCCGTAGCTCGCAGCGCCGTCCTTCATATCGGTTTCGCGGGAACGGTGCGCACGCACCAGGGCTTCTTTTTTGCACTTTTCACAGATGCCCATCTTCGGTTCTGCAGGTTTGCGAGCTTCACGATGAGACGTTTTCTTTCGAGTATCGGTTTCTGCCCAAGCACGAGCAGAAGCTGCATTTTTAGCATAGAACTTATCGCTAAAATCCATTTTCGGACTCCTTCTTTGTATTAAAAATTCGTCGCGCAATAAAAAGTCCCAACAATACATGGCAAAGGGATGTCGGGAGATGATTGGAATCGTAAAGACTGCGGGCAAACTTTCCCCGCTGTAACTGGTCTTTTTCAAAATTTTCCACGTGCGAGGCAAAATCCAGAACATGAACGCGATCGCCGTCGTCCATCGCACGCACCTTCTCATTGAACGCATCGACCGCCGCCGCACACTCCGGAAGCGCTTGCCGCGGAATGGTCAACAGGTACAGCACCGAAGACGTTTTCGAAAGGATTTCTTCCAAAAGGGTTTTATACAGGGCAAAGACCCGGTCCGCATCCGCGACGGAACGCAGCTCATGCAGCCCAAGGCCGAGCACAATACGTTCCGCAAGTTTGCCAAAAATATCCCCAGGAGCTCGGGCGATGACCGTCGAAATCGGGTAACGAACCGACCCGGAAATTGCAAATTGCATCGGTCGAGTCGGATATTCGCACAGGACAAGCTCCGAAAACAGGGTCGCTGCTTCTGCGTTCACCCCCATCAACTCGTCGCCGATGATTTGAATTCTGTGCGTCACGTTAATAAACTACTTTATTTCCCGTTTCTGCACCCGTAATTCCCAATAATTTTCTCTTTTTTCGCGAAAAATGATGTGATTTCCGTCTTCGACCATTGCACGGGGAACATTTTCAATCGGTTCCCCTTCATCGATGTAGAACGTCACGCAATCGCCCGGTTCCATTCCGGCAAGCACAAGCCTCGCCCGAACAGAACCCGTCGGGCAATGAACCCCGCGCATATCGACAGCCCCCGTCGAAAAAGCCGAAAGATCGATATCCGCCGGGAACGTCAATTCCTTGGACTTTTCACAAAAATGCAAAATTTCCTTTGCATTCTTTTCCGGATGGGCAAGCCAAGTTCCGATCCCCTCCGGGAGCACTCCCGCAGGCAATCTCTGCGCCAATGAGATGGCCTTTTCTGGCGAAAAAATGGAAAAGTCTGGGCGATTTTGACGAAAAACCGCCACCAGGGCATGCCCAAGCAAAAGCCTTAAAGAAGCCCCAATTTTCGGGTCATTTTTACCCGCTTCATACCATTTTTCGAGCGGAGATATTTCTTGCTTACCGAGCGCCATAATTGCTACAAAATCCTAAATCGAATATAGCAATATTGTTTTTGCATTTCTATATTTGGCGCCAAGCATCCAAAATGCATAAGGTTTAAAAATTATGGCTCAATATATCCTTGATATCCTCTTTGTCATCTACGTCATTGCCGGTGTTGGCCTTGTCGTCTACGGATTCAACTGCTATTGGAGCATCTATCTGTTCTTGAAGAATAGCCGCCGCGTTCGCCTCGCAGACCGTAAGAGCCTTCTTCAGTTCTACCGCGATCATAAAATGGCAGACTTGCCGCAGGTCACCACCCAGCTTCCGGTCTTCAACGAAGCGAACTGCGTGGAACGCTTGATCGACGCCGTCTGCGCCATCGACTACCCGAAGGACCGCCACGAAATTCAGGTTTTGGACGACTCCACGGACGACTGCTACGAAGTCACCAAGCGCAAGGTTGCCGAAAAGCAGGCTGAAGGTTTCGATATCAAACTCATTCACCGTACCAACCGTAAGGACTTCAAGGCAGGCGCTCTCGCCGCCGGTATGGAAGTTGCCAAGGGTGAATTCCTCGCCATTTTCGACGCCGACTTCGTCCCGCAGAAGGACTTCCTCCTCAAGACGATTCCGCACCTGATCATGAACGAAAACGTCGGTCTCGTCCAGGGCCGCTGGGGTCACTTGAACCGTTCCGAATCCGGTCTTACCCTTGCCCAGTCGATCGGTATCGACGGTCACTTCGTTGTGGAACAGTCCGCACGTAGCTGGGGCGACCTCTTCATGAACTTCAACGGGACTGCAGGCGTCTGGCGCAAGCAGGCGATTACCGACGCAGGTGGTTGGGAAGGCGATACCCTGACCGAAGACATGGACCTTTCTTACCGCAGCCAGCTCGCCGGTTGGAAGATGAAGTTCGTGTTCGACGTGATCGTTCCGGCTGAACTTCCGGACGATATCAACGCGTTCAAGGCTCAGCAGTTCCGCTGGGCTAAGGGCTCTATTCAGACCGCCATCAAGGATCTTCCGCTCGTCTTCAAGGCAAAGGGCGTTCCGTTCCGCAAAAAGCTCGGTGCCTTCCTTCACACGACTCACTACTCGATTCACCCGTGCATGCTCTTTACCGCTCTCGCCGCTTATCCGCTTCTCGCCTGGTATGACCCGGTGACGGACATTCCGGCTTGGCTCTTCACTCTCGGTTTTGCATTCATCTTCCTCGCCGCCATCGCTCCTTCGACCCTCTACTTCGTCGCTCAGCGTTGCTCCGGTTACACCGGCTGGAAGACCCGCATGCTTTCTCTCCCGGCTTTGATGGCCATGGGCGTCGGTATCGCAGTCAGCAACACCCGTGCTTGGTTCTCCGCTGTTCTCGGTCGTAAGGGCTCCTTCGTCCGCACCCCGAAGACCGGTGGCAAGAAGCACTCCTTCTTCCGCCAGAAGTTCCCGTATCTCGCGATTCTTGAAATCGCTGTCGGCGTTTACTGCATCGTGGGCGTTCTCGCATACATCGGTGCCCGCAAGTTCATCATCGGTCCGTTCCTCGCTCTCTACGCAATCGGCTTCCTCGCTGTGGGCGCATTGAGCTTCATCCAGTACTTCCAGAACATGATCGATATGCACAGAGCCCAGCGCAAGGCTCAGGCAGCCGCAGCCGTCGCCGCAACGGACACGACAAGCGACAACAAGTAAGAGAGTTTTCTCCTTAATGAAAGGCCCGCCTCCAAGCGGGCTTTTCTTTTTGCCAAATAAAGCGGTATATTATTTTTATGAGTTCCGCGAATATGTCCAATCACCGCTTTCCCCGACTGGTCCTGCAAAAGCAGGATCCGCTCGGCTATAAGCAGATCGAAATGCAGACGCTCAAAGTCGGCATCTGGATCAATATTTTGATGGGCCTCTGCGGCTGGGTCGGCTACTACTTCGCAAGCTCCTACGCGCTCGCCTTGGACGGAAGCCTTTGCGCCATCTCAGCGGTCAGCTTTATCGTCGCCCTGCGCATCACCCGCAAACGAGACGTCAAAAGCGAAGAATATCCCTTCGGCATCTACAGCGTTGAAAACGTTTATGCCATGCTCCAGGGAATTCTCCTGATTGCAATTACCGTGTACTCGATCTTTGAAAGTATCGGAAGCATCGTGAACTACGTCAAAAGCGGGCCGACAACGCTTGAGCCCTTAAAGCTCACCCCGCTTCTCATTTACACGATCGGCATGGTATTTGCCTGCGCCGGCGTTTGGCTGTATTACCGCAGGCAGCTCAAGAAGACCGCGGGCGAAAGCCCCATTCTTAAATCCGAGACCGTCGCCGCTTACGTCGACACGTTCGTCACCGTCGGCACGGGCCTTGCGCTGATTCTCATGGCGATCGTCCCGGCGAATTCCCCATTCGCCTTTCTGAATTACATCGGCGATTCGATCATCGTCATCGGAATCTCGCTCTTTTTACTGCCGCCTCCGCTCCGCGTCGTTTCGCATTCCTTCTTCTCGCTCATCGGAAGGACCACGCAAAACGCCGCCTTGCGCAACCGCACCGAAGCCGTCATCAAGGCGGCTCTCGACCCGAGCTTTAAGCTCGTCAAGGTTCTGCTCTTCCACGTCGGTTCCAGCTACGAAGTCGACGTTACCATCACCCCGCAGAATGACGCACAAATGAATCTTCAAAGATATCGCGAAACACGCAGTGCAATCGAAGCGGAACTCAAAAAGCTGTACCCGAACCTCGTTTTACAAATCTTTCTGCTTTAAAACAAAAAAAACCACTTTCATCTGAAAGCGGTTTTTCCTAAACCCCCAAACGACCACTGCTTCCCTACTGCGGAACTTGAGTTCCGACACCTTTATATTAGTAAAAATGTAAGTATTTTCAAAGTGTTAGTTACATTTTTTGCGTTGTCCGAACCGTTCAATAAAATTCATTCAAAACTGTATCACACATATCAAAACCGCCTTATTTTACGGCATTTACAACGATTTTTTCATCTCATCCGCCACGCGGCCGTTGTCTAGAAGTTTTCAAAAAAATGAACGTTTTCCCTTTTTTGAAAAACAGAAAAAAGTTCCTTCAGAGAAAAAGGCAGAATTATTATTTTTGGGCGAAAATATTATCGAAAAAAGGCTCTGTGGTATATGTACAAGATTGGATTTGATAACGACGCTTATCTGAAAACGCAATCGGAAAAGATTGCAGAACGCATTGCAAAATTCGGCGGGAAACTCTACCTCGAATTCGGCGGAAAGCTTTTCGACGATTTCCACGCTTCCCGCGTACTTCCAGGCTTTGCTCCGGACAGCAAGATTCGCATGCTCACGAAGATGAAGGACAAGGCGGAAGTCATCATTGCGATTAACGCAAACGACATCGAAAAGAACAAGGTCCGCGGCGACCTCGGCATCACTTACGACATGGACGTTCTCCGTTTGATCGACGCGTTCCGCGGCTACGGTCTGTATGTGAGCAGCGTGGTGCTGACCCGTTTTGAAAACCAGCCGAGCGCAGTCGCTTACCAAAAGAAGCTCGAAGGCCTCGGACTCAAGGTTTACCGCCATTACCCGATCGAAGGTTACCCGGCCAACATTCCGCTGATCGTGAGCGATGACGGCTACGGCAAAAACGAATTCGTGGAAACGACCCGCGAACTCGTCGTGGTGACCGCTCCGGGTCCGGGAAGTGGAAAGATGGCCGTTTGCCTTTCCCAGCTTTATCACGAAAACAAGCACGGCGTCAAAGCGGGCTACGCCAAGTTCGAAACGTTCCCGATCTGGAACATTCCTTTGAAGCACCCGGTAAACCTCGCCTACGAAGCCGCCACAGCCGACTTGAACGACGTCAATATGATCGACCCGTTCCACCTCGAAGCCTACGGCAAAACGACCGTCAACTACAACCGCGACGTGGAAATTTTCCCGGTTCTGAACACGACCTTTGAACAGATCCTCGGCGAATCCCCGTACAAGTCTCCGACGGACATGGGCGTGAACATGGCAGGCAACTGCATCATCGACGACGACGCCACCTGTGCCGCTTCGAACGAAGAAATCATCCGCCGTTACTACAACACGCTTTGCCAGGTCCGCAAGGGCCAGGCAGACCAGGATCAGGTTTACAAGCTCAAGCTCGTCATGGAACAGGCTCACATCAAGCCAGAAGACCGCAAAGTCGCCGTCGCCGCCTTGAAGGAAGCCGAAGAAACGAACGGTCCTGCCGTCGCCATTGAACTTCAAGACGGCGCGATCGTCACCGGCAAAACCACTTCCCTGCTCGGCGCTTGCGCAAGCGCACTCCTGAACGCTCTGAAGCATTTGGCAGGCATCCCGGACGAAGTCCGCTTGCTTTCCCCGATGGTCATCGAACCGATTCAGAACTTGAAGACGACGCAGCTTCGCCACAAGAATCCGCGCCTGCACATGGACGAAGTCCTGATCGCACTCTCCGTTTGCGCTCTCACGGATTACAACGCAAAGATCGCTCTTGAAAAGCTCTCCGAGCTCGAACATTGCGAAGTCCACGCCAGCGTTATTCTTTCGCAGGTCGATGTAGACGTCTTCCGCCGTCTCCGCGTCAACCTCACGATGGAACCCAAGTACCAGTCTTCCAAGCTCTATCACGAATAAGGTTCAACACACCATGAATCGCCAAGGAACTAGCGTTTTTACCAATGGACTCATCTGGTTCGGAGCGGCCGTTTCCGTTGCAGAAATCGAAGCAGGCATCCAATCCGGAAAAAATTGGGCAGCGCTATTGCTTGGGCATTTGCTCGGCGGCGCGATGCTCTTTGCCATTGGTCTCATGGGTGCCCAGTCCCGCAAAAATGCGATGGAAACCACCACTTCCGCATTCGGAAAGTACGGTTCCAAGTTCTTTGCGATTTTGAACCTTTGCCAACTTCTCGGTTGGACGTCGGTGATGATTGCCCAGGGTTCTGCGGCCATCAGCGGCTTAAAGCTTGCAGTTCCTTCTGCAATTACCTCTGCGGTCATCGCGGCGCTCGTCGCCTGTGGTGTGATCGTGGGGCTCAAGAGCGCCGCTCGCATCGGAAGCATTGCCATGGTGCTGCTCGTGGCGCTTGTCGCGGTCCTTTCCTTTAAGCTTTTCGGGAATGCAGAAAGCGCTTCGGCGACAAGCCATGCGTTACCGTTCCTCGCCGCTTTTGAGCTGTCGGTTGCCATGCCACTTTCCTGGTTGCCGCTGATTTCCGATTACACCAAAGAAGCGGAAAAGCCTGTTGCCGCGACTGCCGCTTCGGCGCTCGCCTACACGGCAATGAGCATTTGGATGTACGCCATCGGTATGGCGATCAGCACCTTGGGCCCAGAAGCCACCTTGCCTTCGGCGATTCTTGCCATGGGCCTTGGCATTCCGGGAATCGTCATCATTCTCTTTTCGACCGTCATCACGACCTTCTTTGACGCCTATTCTTCGGGAGAATCTGCAAAGACAATCTGGAACAAGGCAAATTCCAAAATCGTCGGCGTGGTCGTCTGCGCTCTCGGTGTTGTTCTTGCCGTCTCCGGCATCATGGAACGGTATGTGAACTTCCTCTACCTGATTTCTTCTGTCTTTGCGCCGATGGCCGTTGTATTGCTCGTTTCGCATTACATTGTAAAAAAGCAAGCCCGGATCTGGAATTTGATCTCATGGCTTGCTGGTTTTACAGTCTATCAGTTTGCAGGGAATTCGCCGATCGGTGCGACGATCACCGCGATGTTTGTCGCAGGCGCCCTCGCCCTTTTCGGAAAGCTTTCGAAGAAAGCGATTTAAAAAGCTCTAATTCAATTCGACGACGAGATTTGTCGAAGCTTTGACTTCGACGGAATCCGCGATGACATTGCGAGAAGAGCCTCCGCCACCGAGCAATATGCCATCATAGGATTTTGCACGCGCCCCCAGCACGGTAACGCCGTTATACATCCGCGAGCCGTCGTCCACCTGTTGCGTTTTACCGACCTTCATGTCTAAGCCGTCCGCAAAAAGCTTTGCCTTGGCAAGCGCCTTTTCGCCCGACTTCAAAATCACCTGGGCTTCTAACAGCTGACGATTCTTCAACAAGGGCAAAGTTCCGTTGCACTGCAAATCCGCATTCGGAGCGAGCAAATCCACCAAGGCCGTTGCGAGTTCCTTCGAATCCGTTTTCACATGGATTTCTTGAATCGCCTCATAGCCCATAAACTGTCTACCGCCATTTTCAAATTCCCACTTCTTTTTGAGGGACATCCGCTGTACCGAAATATTGGCTTCCGGAATTCCCAGGCTCTTGATTTGAGCAATCACATTCTGGCTTTTTTCATCCATTTTCCGATACAGAGCCTGCTTATCTTTTTCCACACATTCCAAAGAGAAGCTGCCCAGGAATTCATCCGCCGGATACTTGCGGTCTACCGTCGCTTCCACCGCTAAGAAAGACTTGGCGTCGCCATCATCCGAGTTCGAAATTGACATCGAAAGATCCATGTTCACGATCAAAGAAACCGAATCCGCCGTGTTAAACCGGGACGATTCCACGTCCCCACGTACAAACAGAACCTTTCCCGTTCTTTCCCCGACGCCTTCCGCGTAACGGTCCGCCTTGAGCAGCGCCTTTTCACAAGCCACCTTCACAATCGCCGCCTGCAAAGAATCTTCATTCTTGAGCAAGGCGTTTGTCTGCGTCATTTCCACGTCCGGAATCGCCGAAAGCAAATCGCTCAAAGAATCCGCCGCCTCTTTAGTCGCCACCGCGATCTTAAAGTTCTGACGGGCGGTAAACTTTTGCGTCTTCATATAATTCCAAGGCTTTTCGATTTGTAAGCTGTTCTGTTCCACGTTTTCTTCAGAAATGCCCATCGACTTCGCCGATTCAAAAATCTGGTTCCGGCGAACATCCATCTCCTTAAAAAGCTTTTCCTTATTCTTGTCGTAAAGTTCTACCGCAAAAACGAGCTTGTATTCGTTCGCAATAAAATTCTTGCTTTCCGATGTCGAAACGAGAATCGAAGGCGTTTCCCCAGGACTTCCCGAATCCATCGGGACTATCGCCTTTTTCGAGTTTCCCCGGTGAAACACAAGCGTTGCACAGACAATCGCCAAAATGAAAATCAATCCGATAGAGACCTTATTACCCATACCAAAACTCCTTTTTCAGGTCTTTCTTTAAATAGCATTTTTAAACGTCTCGCTCTCTAAAAATTAGCGTAAACGTTTCTGAAAAGTACGGATTTCTAAAATAATTTTACGACTTCGATTCCAGCGGTTTCAGCCACTTTTCGACAACAATATTCAGCGGTTCCGCCTTGCCGTAGAACCATCCCTGAATGCATTCGCAGCCGATTTCCTTCAAGAAGTCCACCTGTTCCTGCGTTTCTACGCCTTCGCAAAGCGTGCGAACGCCAAGCTTTTTCGCCATCGCCACAATGGAAGAAATGATCGCCTTGGACTTTTCTCCAAAGTTGCGCATAAAGCTCATATCGATCTTGATTTCGTCGAATTCAAATTCGCGGAGCGTGCCCAGCGAAGAATAGCCACTGCCGAAGTCATCCATCAGCACTTCAAAGCCAGCCGAACGGAAGAGTTCGATTTCATTCTTCATCTTCTTCGGATCGGTCATCACGCAGGATTCCGTGATTTCCACCTGGAAATACCGCATCGGAATCTTGTATTCTTCCAAGATTCTCTGAATTTCTTCACGCGGATTGCCCACAATGAAGTCCATACGCGAAAGGTTGAAAGACGTCGGGACATCCTGGAAGCCCATACCGAACGTCGTCTTGTAGTCTCTCGCGAGTTCTTCCACCATGAACATGTCCAGCTTGTAAGTCAAGCCGAATTCTTCAAGCACCGGAATAAAGTCCGCCGGCGAAATAAAGCCGAGCACCGGATCGATCCAACGCGCCAGGACTTCAAAGCCCACCAGCTTGCCCGTTGCCGTGCTGACCTTCGGCTGGTAATACGCCTGGATATGCCCCAAAGCCATCGCGTTGTCGATGTTAAAGATGACAAAGTCACGGATTTCAAGACTCTTCTTCATCTTTTCATCGAAGTAGGTGAAGTGAGAATCGTAATCGCGGTTATGGTCACAAGCGGTACGAGCACGGTCCGCAGCAAGGCTTGCAAAGCTCGGATTGTCGGAATCGTAAACGTAAATACCTGCGCGTACCTTCAACGACGTACCGTTATTGCACTGCGCCATCAAATCGAAAACGCGGTTCACATTTTCTTCGACAAACTCATTCGTCGTCACAGCATAGAAGCGGTCTTCGCCAAAACGAGAGCAGCAATTCTTGCCGAAGACCTTCTTCAAAATGTCGGCAAAAGCGATCAAAAGTTCATCGCCTTCCTGAAGCCCGAAACGCGTATTATAACCCTTCATCCCGTTCAGGTTAAAGGAAATCATCACCGGAGTCTTCCCAGATTTCGTAACCGGATGTTCCGGAGCTTCGAGCAATTCGAGGAAGTAAGACATCGTCGGAAGACTCGTCAGCGTATCGTACTGCGTTTCATAAGCCGCAATGAAGGAGTCGAGCATCGTCTTTTCTTCATCGTTCTTGAAAAGCTTGCCATAGCCCGCCACGTTCTTGAAAACGCCGGACTTTGTCTTCACACGGATACTGGCACGGTGCGAGAATTTTTCCTTGTACATGCGGTCATCCGCAGCACGCATCAATTCGCCTAAAGAATAACCGTGGAATTCTCGACGCGTTGCAAAGCCGCACGAAACAGAAAGGCTTTCCACCTTTTTACCCTTCCAAGAAGCAAAGCTCTTTTTCAGTTTCTGTCGCAAATCCTGCAAGACTTCTTCCGAGCACCAGAAAATCGCAAGGAATTCATCCCCGCCGACCTTATACACCTTTCCATGCGGAGCGATCAGCTCGTCCAGACATTCGCCCGCGCCTTGGATCAATTCATCTCCCGCCGCATGTCCCAAGGAATCGTTCGTATCCTTCAAGGCATCCAAGTCCATCACACCGACGACAAGGTCTATATCCAAGCGCTTTTCCGAAAGCTTCTGGAAGTCATCGTTAAACGCTCTGCGGTTCGGCAAATCCGTCACCGGATCAAAATGCGCCTTCTTGTTCAAAACCTTCTGCAATCTCTTCTGGCAAATCACAAACAGCAAGAACGAAAGAACGAGGGCAATCAAAAAGACCAATACGCCCAAAGACGCACGGATATGCGACTGCACATAATCCCAGAAGGTAAACGCATACGAAGCTTCGGTATGGCGCACCAAGGATTCTGCCACATTATCCGGGCCAAAGAGCGTAATACCGCGGTCCATAATCTTCAGCAGTTCCGGATTTTCACGGCTCACGCCAAAAGACCAGCGGCTCATCGTCTTCAATTCTTTGCGCTTCAAAGTATAATTTTGGCGCAAATTAACCATCGATCGGTAAACGTTCAGCAGAGTACCGTCCGCATCGCCATTTTCCACCGCCTTGATGCATTCCAGCCAGTTCTTGACGCGAACTGCAGTCGCCTTGGAATAATACTCCGAAAACACCGCTTCCTGCAACGGTGTGTCTTCTGAAATCGCAATTCGAATCTTAGACCACTGCTCGTCTGTCAGATTATCTACGTTGTCCAGTAAATTCGCCTTGGAGTCATCGCGATAAACCCAGACCATCGGCGAAGCAGACACCGTCATACTTTGGAAAAAACCGTACCTTTCAGAACGGTAATCATTGGCGTAAATCGGCGTCGCCAAATCGATTTTACCAAAGACAAGGTCCGAAACCAGCTGACGATAGCTCTTGTAGGCGTGATACGTAATCGTCGCCTGAATGCCGTAAGCATCCAAGGTAAAATTCAGGATGTCACGGAAAAGACCGTTATCACGACCATCGCTGCCCGTTTCGCTGAACGGAGCGTAGCCTTCAAAATAACCGACATGCAACTGCTCGTGGTTATTGATCCAAATTTTTTCGGACACCGGCAAAATATTACGCGTCGCCGTTTCGCTATAATACTTGTCTTCCAAGTCCGTAAAAAAGCGCGGCGAAGACGAACGAATAATTCCGATTGCACGGCTGAGTTCCGGCATCAAATAGATGCTTCTGAGAGAAACGCCGATATACTTATTGACCGAAGCCACCTGCACCACAGGCAGCATGCCATCTCCCTTAAAAACCTGATTGTCCAAATCGGCATTCAGGTCAATCTTCCCTTCATGGAAAGCTCGGACACGGAGCGTATCCGCAGAAATATGCGCAACAGTATCATCATGGAAAGGAACGATCGTGTATTCGAACTTGGTCATCGCCTTCCACTGCCGCACAGACCTTTCGGCCAAAGACCCCGCCGTCACACCGATTTTCTTTCCGATGAGAGACGTAAAGTCCACATATTCATTCATTTCTTGCGGATGGCAATAAACGAAATACGCATCCATCGTCATCGGAACATTCGGAAACCGCACAAAACGGAAAAATTCCGGATCCGCCGGGAGCCCCGCCAAGATATCGATCTTACCATCCATGCGGCGAAGGCTTTCCAAATGCTCTTCCAAGGTGCCAGGAACATATTCCAGTTCCCAGTTCGCATAGCGAGCTACACCCTGCAAAACTTCATAGCCATAGCCCGATTTAGAACCTTCTGCACGACCTTCCTGAAAATTCTCTTTTTCAAACCAACCGACTTTAACGGTTCGAGCTTCCCCTGCATAACCGAGTACGGCAAAGCAAAGAATCACCCACAGGCATCCCAAAAAATTTGCGAATGTATTTTGCTTCCCCATAAAAAATTTCCCGATTCAGATTTTACATCATCCAAAATAGCAAAAAATCCAGAGAGAACTTTTGACCATCCAATCCTCTCTTTCAAGAATATACGCTCCAAAAGAGAAATTTTATAGATTTTTTCAAAAAAAGTTCGATTTTAGTCGAGGAAAATGGTAAAAGGGCCGTCATTCACAAGACTGACCTGCATATCGGCTCCAAAACGACCGGTCTGCACCACCGGAATCCGTTTTTTGCATTCCGAAATGACATATTCATAAAGCTCGTTCGCAAGAGTCGGGTTCCCCGCCCCGTTAAAAGTCGGACGGTTACCTTTGTGGCAGTCCGCATAGAGCGTAAACTGCGAAACGAGCAAAAGTTCCCCTTTTACATCCAAAATTGAAAGATTCGTTTTACCGTTTTCATCGGCAAAGATGCGCAGGGAAAGCATTTTACGGATCAAGCGGTCGGCGACTTCCTTCGTATCCGTTTCCCCGACGCCGATCAGCACCATGTAGCCTTTGCCGATTTGGCCGACCGTTTTACCGTCGATATCGACTTTCGCCTCTGTCACGCGCTGAATCAAAAATTTCATCGGTTATTCCGCTTGCAAAAAAGCCTTGAGCGCATTCATCTTGCGGCGAGCGTAATCGCAACCGTGGAAGTAAGACGCGTTCAGCTTATCAAGATCCGTTTCAAAAAGATCGCAAAGATCGATTTCCGGACGCATCAAAAAGACCTTGCCTTCTTTTTCTAAGCGCTCCAGGTCTTTGAACATCCGCTGGTAACGGCGATAGCGCACCATCAGAGCGCGGAAAAGGTCCAAATACTTGCGTTTGAACATCGGATTCAAAACGGCGCTGTACTTGCGAAAATCCGAAACCGATTCGCCCGGATAATGTGTCGAAATCGCGACGACCTTGTCACAGCCCATTTCGAAGGCTCTGCGGTAAGGAATCGGATCGGTCACGCAACCGTCCACATAATGCTTGTCGCCAATCTGCGCCACCGGAAAGAGCATCGGCACGGAGCAGCTCGCATTCACAATGTCGAGCAAACGCTTTTGATCTTGATGCTCCGACATGTAAACGGGACGGCCCGTTTCACAGCAGGTCAGCGTAAATTCGCATTCCACCGGAGACGCAAAGAAAGATTCAAAGTCAAACGGAATATGGCCGTAAGCGGCACCATAATGCAACGCGCGGGATTCTTTATGAATGCCGTCCAAAATGCGATGAGCCTTCTTTTTGCCCTGCTGCAACTTGGTCGGCATAATGATGTGGCGCAAGCGACCTTTCTGCTTTGTCACATAGTTCATCGCCGCATGGCCGCCAGCCGAAACGCCTCCGATATACGGAAACTCTATATTCTCATCGAGCATTGTGTCGAGGACACCTGCCGAAAAGATCGTCTGGCGGGAACCGCCTTCAAGTACCAAGCCGATTTTCAATTCACCACCTCTTCTGCAGGCGTATTTTCTGCTGTCGGAAGTTCCGTGAGCGGTTGATTCAAGGCTTGCTGTTTTAAAGCCCAAACCTTTTGTCTAAAGTATTCGCTGCGTTCCGCCAAGTGAACCGACGAAGGGATGCCTTTAACGCGTTCAATCTTTTCGGCGTTGCCGATAATGACACGGGTCTTGTGTCCGCGCTTGTAAATGCCGTCGAGTCCAATGGAAATCACCGGAGCGCCCGTGCTGCGGGCAAGGAAAGCAAAGCCTGTTTTGAATTCGTTCAAAAGGCCATCTTCGCGGCACTTGCCTTCGGGGAAGATGATGACCGAATTGCCTGCTTCAAGCTGTTTCTTTGCCTTGAGAGCCCATTCCGTGTCCAGGTTAAAGCGGTCGCACGGCACCACGTTCGAACGTTTCAAGATCCAGTGGAACTTTGGCATTTCATACCAGTCTTTTGCCACGACAATGCTCCGCTTGTGAAAGAACAGGGCGAGCAAAAGAATCGGATCGTTCGTCGATGTATGGTTCGCAATAATCAGGGAAGGCGTTTTCAAGTTTGTCGACTGCACCGATGGATCGGTAAAGACAAGCTGCGGACGGTAAGCGATATGAAAATACGCCCAGCCCGCTCGTTCAATCAAGCGAACGATAATCTTCAAAAAGAATTCGACAATCGATTTCACAGCCTAAGACCTTACTTGCCCAAGGAATCCTTCGGAATCGTCGTAAAGGTCAAATCGCCCTTCGCATGTACCGCACCGTTTACCTTGACGACACAGTTAAAGCCCACAAGGACTCCACCGCCCTTCGTCTTCGTCACGGTCATTTCCAGCTGATCGCCCGGGATCACCGGCTTCACAAACTTAAAGCCGTCGATCTTCAAAAGCACATAAAGCTTGTCGTCCAAGTCTTCCGGCTTCTTTTCGATCACCAAGGAGCAGAGCTGGGCACAGCTTTCCACAATCAGAACGCCCGGCATAATCGGGGTTCCCGGAAAATGGCCCATAAAATACGGTTCGTTCACGCTCACATTCTTGATGCCGGTCGCGGATTCGTTCGGAACGAGTTCCGTTACCTTTTCCACCATCTGAAACGGCGGACGCTGAGCGATCTTCTGACTGATTTCGTAAATGTTCATGCTCACAGAGAAAGGCCTCCGTCCAAAACGAACACCTGACCCGTCACATAGGCAAACTGATCCGAGACAAGAGCGGAAACCATGTTCGCCACTTCATCTGCCGTGCCGAAACGCTTCAGCGGAATCTGGTCCACGTAAGCCTTGCGCTTTTCTTCCGGAATCGCTTCGATCATTTCGGTAGCGATAAAGCCCGGAGCGACCGCGTTCACGCGAATGCCGTAGCCGCCGAGTTCCTTTGCAAGAGTCTGCGTCAAAGAATTCACGGCGCCCTTCGTGGCACTGTAAACGCTCTGACCGGCGAGAGCAAACTTCGAGCTCACCGAGCTCATGTTGATGATCACGCCAGACTTTTGCTTGAACATTTTGAGAGCGACCTGCTGAGCGCAGTAGATATAACCCTTCACGTTCAATTCAAAGCACTTGTCGAGAGTATCCGGATTGATCATCAAAAGATATTCGTCGCGAACAATGCCAGCATTGTTCACCAGAACATCGATGCGACCGTAAGCCTTAAAGACTTCGCGAATCATGAGCTTCACCTGGTCGAGCTTCGAAACGTCGGCCTTGTAAATCATGCCTTCGCCGCCAGCCGCCTGGATCTGCGAAAGGGTTTCCTGGGCAGCCGCGTCAGAACTCGAATAGTTCACAACGACCGTGTAACCGTCTTTAGCCAAACGAAGGGCGCAAGCCTTGCCGATACCCTTCGAAGCGCCTGTAACCAGTGCAACCTTCATCCTGTCTCCTCGCTAAACCTTACTTACCGAAAACGACTGCGCTGTAAGAGCCACCCGCAGCAAACGAAATCACGAGGATCTTCTTCAAATCCTTGGATTCCATCGTCTTCGTCGAAACAGAGCCGTCCTGTGCAATGAAGTAAGCCTTTTCGCTCTTCAGTTCCGAACTGAGGAGGAGAGCGGCTTCCGCAGCGGCGAGCGTTGCCGAAGCAGCACGGCCTTCACCGACGCGTTCCTTCACTTCAAAGACCGGCTTCGAAGAAATCTTGTCGCCGAACACGCGAATCAAAGATTCCTTTTCGATATTGTCAATCTTCTTAAAGCCATCCGCAAAGCCGCAGACAGCGTCGATTTCATCGATCGAAATGCCCGCGTCCTTCAAGGCTTCCTGGATTGCATTGTCCAAAGCTTCGCCCGAGCCTTCGATTTTGCCGAACTTCACGTTCTTACGGCCGTTGCCGTAGCCGAGAGCGTAGCAGTAAATCTTGGCATCGCGAGCCTTTGCCTGTTCTTCGGTTTCCATGAGAATGGAAACGCTACCGTCGCCCACGACGCAGCCTTCGGAGTCCGAATGCGGAGCGACGACCTGGTTGGCGGCAAAATTCAACTTCTGGGCGAATTCCGTGATGATCGGGAGGTTTTCATCCGTACCCGTCGCCATCATCGCCTTTTCCTGACCGTCGTGAATCACGTTCATCGAGTAACCGATGCTGTCGAGGCCGGAAACCGGACCCGTCGTAATCGTCACACCATAACCCTTGATGCCCGAGCAAATCGACAGATAACCGCCCGCCGCATTGTAAACCGTATGCGGGAACTTAAAGGCGCTGCCCTGAGCGTTGCCGAGATTCGTGATCAGTTCTTCAAAATCATAAGTGGCACCGAGTCCACCTTCCGAGGTACCGACGATAATGCCGATTTCCTTGGCATTTTCTTCGGAGACCTTGAAGTTTGCGTCCTGGAGGGCACGCATGCCCGAAACCGTCTGCAGCTGACCCAGATTGTCGAGCTTGCGGTAGAACGCCATCTTGATGCCGAGTTCCTTGTAATCATCCAAGGCGATGGTCGAATGGATCGAAGCGCTTTCCGGCTTCACATCCTTTTCGACTGCAGAAAGGTAAGCGGCCTTGCTGTTGCCGAGAGGGCTTACAATGCCAAGACCCGTCACCGCGATCTTCTTGTCCTTTGCCGTCTGGAAAGAGACGTTCGCCGATTCCTTGGAGAACACAATGCTCGCGTTCGTACCGCCGAAAGCGACGTTGTTGCTCATCACGCACTTCAAAGCCTTGGCGTGCGGCACGTTCTGTGCAAAGTCCATCTGACCGACCTTCGCCTTCAACGCTTCGGAATCTTCTGCGGAATAATGCAGAGTCGGAAGCACGGTATCGGTCGTCAAAGCCTTGATGCTGAACACGGCTTCGATTGCGCCCGCTGCACCGAGGCAGTGGCCCGTCATCACCTTGGTCGAGCTCACACTGACCGTCGGATTTTCTTCACCAAAGAACTTGGTGAAAGCCGTGATTTCCGCGTTGTCGTTCTTGCCCGTACCCGTACCATGTGCATTCACATAGCCGATGTCGGACTTCTGGATGCCGGAATTCTTGACAGCGCGGTTCATCGCTTCCGTCAAGCAAAGCGCATCTTCACGCGGAGCCGTAATATGGTGAGCGTCACTCGTCACGCCCGAACCGAGAATTTCGCAATAGGTTTTTGCACCGCGCTTTTGAGCGTGTGCATAGGATTCCACAATAACAATGCCCGCGCCTTCGCCAAGCGTAATGCCGTTGCAATGGTTGAACGGAGAACATCCGTTTTCATCCAAGGCGTGCAAAGAAAGGAATCCGGAATACGGAACGGCAGCAAACGAATCCGCACCGCCAGCGACGACGACATCGGCCTTGCCCGCGCGAATCAAGTCGCAAGCGAGAGCGATGGAAATCGTACCGGCCGCACAAGCGTTTGCCACGTTCGTCACAATGCCGCCAGCGCCACAGGTTTCTGCCACCTGAGATGCAATGGCCGCAATCGGCATTTTGGGGATATCATTTGCGTTTTTGCCGTGCTGGTGATAATGTTCCACACTGATCACGCCGCCGACGCAGCTTCCGATAATCACGCTTACACGCTGGTCGTCGGCAAAATTGCCAAGACCCGCATCCTGCAGGGCTTCATTTGCAGCCTTGATGCAAAGCTTCGAAGCACGATCCTTCTCTTCCGGAGCGTCAATTGCGTCCAAAGAGTCGCAATGGACTTCGGCAGCGAGGTCCGCGTAGCACTTGTCCGTATCCACCGAAGTGGTCTTATGAATGCCCGAAACGGAGTTCAGAGCGTTCTTCCAAGTTTCTTCAACATTGTTACCGACAGCGCAAATCACGCCAAGACCGGTAACGACACAGCGACTATCGTTCGAAATCATGATATCCTATCCAAAAACCAGTAAAGAAAGCAAAAAGCGATTAAGCCTGGTGCTTTTCAATGAAATCAGCAATCGTATCGATGCTCTGGAACGGTTCCTTGCCAGCACCGGTCATCGAAACGCCAAAGTTGCTGTCGACAAAGGAAATGATTTCCAAAGAGTCCACCGAGTCAAGGCCGATTTCTTCGCCAAAAAGCGGAGTGTCGTAGTTCAAAACGTCGCCATCGACGCCGAGATCCGACATAAAGAATGCCTTGAGCTTACTTTTTACTTCTTCGTTGTTCATTTTTACCTCATTTTAGATTTTTTGAAAGAATAGAAAAAAATTACCTGAATTCAGCGATCAAGCTCCCATTTTGGCGACAGGATGCCAAAATCAGCGACAAATTCCCACGAAATCAATCATTTTTCTGGTGGAAAGAAAAGATCCACCTGAGGGGGCAATTCAGCGGTCGGTTTGCCGTCCTTTAAGAAGCAGTGCAAGGAATATCCTTCCGCACAGAGCGTCCCTTTGACATAGGCGCGGTAGCGGAACTTGAAATGGAGCTTTCCCTTGCGCATCAGGGTCGTTTCTACATCTACCGTATCGCCGTAATGGGTCGGATAGCGGTAACGCACGTTCAATTCCAAGACCGGGCAAAGAAAGCCCTGTTTTTCGACATCCGCATAGGTAGAACCGACCGTTTTAAAGAATTCCGTTCGAGCCTGTTCAAACCAGATGGCATATACGGAATGGTGCACCACACCCATCTGGTCCGTTTCTGCATACCGGACATCGATATGGCTTGTGTACTGAATTTTGCAAACTTCCATAACAGTTCTTCCCTTTAAAACGCCTGTCTCACGTAGAACGAAAGACCGACGTGATCAAAATCCACCCAGGAGACGTCCGCACGGGCGAACAGGCGTTCTTTGACATTCAAACCGAGCAAGGCGCCAAAGCCCACCGCCCGATGCCAGTCATTGCGCATGAGTTCGCTAAAGTAGCCGCCGACCTTGCCGCCTTCAAAGAACACGTGTCCTCCGAGTCTCCAGCCGAAATATTTACGAATTTCCGACTGCAAAATCAACGACTGTTTGTCGTTAAAGTAAAGGCTTTCGACACCGCGGAATCGCTGAACGCCATCCGGGCCAGCGAGCATATCGAACGGAACATTCCCTTCGGCGCGTTGCCACAAAAGGCCCAAAGCGGCAGTTGCCCGCAAAGGAATCGGCGAGTAGCCTCTCAAATCCAGGCTTTCCACGTCAAAGGAATAGTCGCCAAAGGCTTCTGCGTAAAAGAGCTGTTTCCATTCCGCCAAAAAGCCGTGGGCGGTCCAGTTCGTATTGTCGCGCGTATCGATTCCGAACAGGTAACCGAGTCCATTTCGCCAGCCCGGCTGCGGATCGGGAAGTTCCAAATCCGATTCGCGGAACTGGATCTTGGTGTGTTCAATGTGGAATTCTACCCCGTACTTGAACCAGGCGGGAACAAACGCCTTCGATTCAAATTTGGAGCCAAAGTAGAACTTTTCCTTGTCGTAATTCGTGAACGTGTTGATATCCGGATTGTTTCCGTTTCCGTAATAGCTTGTAATCCAATCCTGATACTTAAGCGCAAACCAGCCGCTGATCAGATCGTGATACAGGTAAAAGAACGGTTCAAGCACAAACTGCCACTGTCCACGCGAAGAACCGTAAGCGGTCAAACCGATTTCCGGAACCTTGCCGCCTTTTTCATCGGGCTTTAAAAAGAAGAGAACCATGGCACCGTACAAGACCTCGGTCTCTTCGGTATAGCCTAAAACAGGCACCAGCGAAAAACGCTGAAAGTCATCCACTTTTTGGCGGGAAACGATCTTCGAAGAGTCCACGAGGAGCGTGTCCACAAGCGGTACACCCTGCAAGCTACCTAGAGCATCTGCAGACGCGAACGAAAATCCCAAGCACAGGATCGCAACTATTTTCCACCAAAGCCTCATGACGGACGGGCAATATAGAAATCATTACTTTTTCCATACGCTAGTTTTGAACCATTTTGAAACGATTCGTCCCTATTTTTGACTGATATATTCCAAGTTGTACTATAAATTGGAGGCTGTTTCACATTTTTTTCTTGGATTTCTGAAAAATGGAAGTGATTTTAAGAGAGGAAAAAAAAGGAACCTAAATCCATGAAAAAAATTTCTCTTGCAGCTCTTCTCTTTGGCGCCACCTTCTTCACCGCTTGCGCTGGCACTCACACTCCGAATGTCGCCGCAACACCGGATCAGGCTCCAGTTGTCGCTGCACCGGCTATGTCGACCGAAACCTTCAATTGCACCGATGGTACCATTGTGGCAGATGAAAACCTTTGCCCGATCATCATCGATGAAGTTTCTGGCGAAGAAGTCCTCGGCGTTGCTGGCGTCACTCAGGTTTCTCTTCTCTAAGCCGTATTTGTTACAGCTTCCCTCCTCTAAGTCCTCTCCTTGCGGAGAGGATTTTTTTATTTCCCTAATCCAATCTGAGTGCGAACCAAGCCGAGAGTTAAAGCAGGGCTTCAAAATAGCGGACTTCTACGCCTAAATCCAAGCCTGGAATTTGCGATTGCAAATCTTTTGCCTGCGAAAGGGCACTTTGAGCAAAGGCTTTGACCTTCGAAGAATCCGCGTCGAGAATTCGATGGTTCGAAAGTTTGAGGAAGCTTTGTACGCGTAAAAGATTTTGCCGGGTTTCCCCGCTAAAATAAGCCTCGCCACATTTTTCAAAGATGTAGTCTTCCGCGGTCGAAGAAAGATGAATCATGTCGGCGGCGTAGAATCTATAATCCCGAAGCTCATCCATCACGATTTCATAGCTCGGAAAATATTCCACATTTTTGAAAGCTTTTACGACAGAATTAGCACCGAGCAAGAGCGTCGCCTTGGAAAGCTGATTTCCGTGAGCCCCATCCTTGAGATGGCGGAGCGGTGAAACAGTTAAAACGATGTGCGCCTGCGGATTCAAGTTTTGCAAACTTTGAACAGCGCTTTCGAGAGCCTGCACCGTTCGTTCCACAGAAACGAGTTCCCGATGAAAAAGATTTGCATTTTGACGGTGGCAGTTCGAAACGACGGCGCCGGATTCCTGAAGGAAGTAGCAGTACGCCGTGCCGAGCGTGATAAAGACGACGTCCGCCTTTTGCAAAAAGGCGTGTGCGGACTGCACGGCTTCGTTCATCTGTTGCAGGCACAAGTTCGAATCTTTGGAAGAGAAGCTCCCGTGAAAATCCCAAGAGGCATACATTTCGCCGTCAAAGAAAATTTCGTCTGCGGTGTAGAGCTTTTCGTGTGCAATCCGTGAGAGCATGTTCGCCACGGAAAGCGGATTGTAAACGATTCCGAACGGGTTCACCGCCGTGTGAAAATGCAACGCGCTGAATTTATGCGAAATGTTTTCGGCAAAGCAAGATCCGATAAAGGCGATGTTCGACTTCCAGTCGATGCGGATATCGGATTTAGGGATTTCTACGGGAGTCGTCCAATTCATGCTTTGCTTTTGCCTTCGCCTTAGTTCTTGAACGAGTGGACCGGAGCCGGAATTCTTCCGCCGCGGTTCACAAAGGCCTCGCAGGAATAAGGATTCACCGCCATCACCGGAGCAAAGCCGAGAAGGCCGCCGAATTCCACCTTGTCGCCGACCTTTTTGCCCGGGCAAGGAATCAGACGGCAAGCAGTCGTCTTTTGGTTGATCATGCCGATCGCCATTTCATCTGCGATGATGCCCGCGATGGTCGTATCCTTGGTGTCGCCCGGAATGGCGATCATGTCGAGGCCCACGGAGCAGACGCAAGTCATCGCTTCGAGCTTTTCAAGAGTCAGTGCGCCCGCTTCGGCGGCGTGGATCATTCCCTGGTCTTCGGAAACCGGAATGAACGCGCCCGAAAGTCCGCCCACATAAGAAGAAGCCATCAGACCGCCCTTCTTCACCTGGTCGTTCAGCATGGCAAGGGCTGCGGTCGTTCCCGGAGCGCCAGCATATTCCAGGCCCATTTCGCAAAGGATATCGGCCACGGAATCGCCAATCGCCGGAGTCGGCGCAAGCGAAAGGTCCACAATGCCAAACGGATAGCCGAGGCGCTTGGAAGCTTCTTTCGCCACAAGCTGACCGACACGAGTCACCTTGAACGCGGTCTTCTTGATCGTTTCGGAGAGCGTTTCAAAGTCCGTGCCACGGACCGATTCCAGAGCCTTTTTGACAACGCCCGGACCGGAAACGCCTACGTTCAAAACGACATCGCCTTCCGTAACACCGTGGAAGGCTCCCGCCATAAACGGGTTATCGTCCGGAGCGTTGCAGAAGACGACGAGCTTCGAGTCGCCATTCAGAACGCCCTTCTTTTCGGAAAGTTCGGCGGTTTCCTTGATGATCGTTCCCATCAAGCGGACCGCGTCCATGTCAATGCCGGTTTTCGTCGAGCCTAAGTTGACCGAGGAGCAGAGGACATCGGTTTCGGTCAAGGCTTCCGGAATGGAGCGGATCAAAAGTTCATCGGCAGGGGTCATGCCCTTGCTGACGAGAGCCGAGTAGCCGCCCAAGAAATTCACACCGACCTTTTTCGCAACCGCATCCAGAGTCTTGGCGATTTTCACAAAATCGGCGGAAGATTTGCAAGCGGATGCGCCGACGAGGGAAATCGGCGTCACGGAAATTCTCTTGTTCACCACCGGAATGCCAAAGTCCTTGGCGATTTCATTTCCGGTTTTCACAAGGTCCTTGGCGCAGCGGTAAATTTTATCGTGGATATTCTGGCAAAGCTTATCCACATTCGAATCGATACAATCGAGAAGGCAGAGTCCCATCGTGATGGTGCGGACGTCCAAGTTTTCCTTATCGATCATGGCATTGGTTTCTTCAACCTCGCGAAGATTGATCATATAAACCTCTTGTGGGCAGTCCAAAATTAAAGGCGGTGCATCGCGTCGAAGATGGCTTCTTTTTGCGTTTTGATCTGGACGCCGATCTTTTCTTCGCCGAGCTTCGTCAGTTCGTTCTGAATGTCGCCAAAAGCCTTTTGAATCGCCGAAATGTCGACGATCATCATCATGTTGAAGTAACCTTGGACAATCGTCTGGGAAATGTCCAAAATGTTGATGTTGTTTTCTGCGAGGTAGGTGCAGACCGTGGCGATGATGCCCACCGTATCCTTGCCGACAACCGTGATGATAGCTCTTTCTTGTGCCATGCCGAAACTCCTCAATGCTTCGTTTTACTTTCAGGCGCAAATATAGCTCCATCATCGAAATTCTATTTTGTAATTTGTAACGCAAAGGAGATTCCAAATGAAATTCAAAAGAAATTTTTCGCTTGTTTCCGTACTTTTGCTGACTTTGATCCTTGGCTCCTTTAGCACCGTACTCGCAAAAGCCTCTAACGACGAAGACATTCGCATCGTCAAAATCAACGACGACAACTTTGAAAAAGAAATCCTGAATTCGAAGCAGCCGATCATTCTCGAAATCTCTTCGACAAGCTGCCCACCGTGCCTCATCATGATTCCGACACTCATCGATATTGCAAAGAACTACACCGACATCAAGGTCGCTTCGATCGGCTTCGACGAACCGAACATTGAAAAGATCAAGAACACCTTCCGAATTCAGGCATTCCCCACCTTCTACTTTTTAAGAGACGGTAAGATTATCAACATGAAGATGGGCGCGATGAAAGAAGACGAGCTGCTGAAGGCATTGGAATATACCCCGGCGAAGAACGCGAAAAAGGTGACCCAGTACAAGGCTCCCAAAAAGAAGAACCTATCCTGCTCTGTCGACGGTCAATTCAGCGGGCTCAAGAATCACATCACAATTTCTTTTGTCTTCGGCAAAACGCAAATCGACAACGTGGACATTGTGACCGACGTGCTAATTCCGCCGGAACTCGAAGCGCACAAGCCGCAGATCATGGAAAAGTTCAAATCCAGCGGAAAGTCGGAAGTCACCGAAACCAAAACGGGCTTCAAGCTGCACACCGCGAACAACAGCCGCTTTATGCGCGCCATGGACATGAAGAGAACGTCCAACTACAGCGAAATGAAAGCGGGTCTTGAGCTCCAAGGCTTTAAGTGCGAATAGAGCCTAAAACGCTCCACCATTCGCGACTCGAATATTCCCGTTCCATCGTCAGCCCGACTTCTTTAAACCATTGAAGGACAAAATCCTTTTCGGTCAAAAGAAGCCCGGCAAGGACGAGCTTACCGCCCCGAGACAAAAGCTGTACCACCTGTTCGCGCATCGGTAAAAATTCACGCAGGAACATGTTGCAGACGATGACGTCAAATTGCACGCCTGGGCGGAATACGTTCAAATAACCGAGGACGCAGTCGCTTTTTTCAAAGCCGTTGCGTTCAAAATTTTCCGCGATGCAGGGAAGCGTCACCGGGTCAATTTCCGTTCCGACGGCGAGTTTTGCCCCGCGGCGACGGGCGAACATGGAGAGGATTCCGGTACCCGTGCCAATGTCCAAGACCGTTTTCCCCTGTAGATCGATGAATTCCATCAAATTTGCGACGCCACACGTGGTATCGTGTTCGCCGGTTCCAAAAGCGGCCTTCGCTTCGAGTTCGAGGACGACCGCGTCCGCGTCTTCGGGAGTGAACGGGACCCAAGGTGGACGCACCCAAAGGTGAGGACTTACATGCACCGGTTTTGCACTGTCGCGGAAAACCTGTACCCAGTCCGTATCCGGTTCTTCCGTCACCTGAAAATGGTACTGCGGAAACTGCTGTACAAGACGGTCCCGTTCCGAGCGATCGCTCGTGTAAAAGCAAAAGTGCGAGAGTCCGTCATCAGTCGGGTCTAATTCTTCGAGCGAGGCGACGCCCGCTTCAAAAAGCAAATAGCTCGCGAGTTCAAAATCTTCCGCAGGGCAATCGCCTTCCGCTTTGTACCAGGTTTCCGTTTTCTGCATGGGAACAAATTTAGGTTACTTCAGTATTTTCCCTGACGGCGGCGGCGCTTTTTCG